>JAGPUY010000475.1 GCA_018067265.1 Oceanihabitans sp.
TAGAAAGAAAACATTTGAATCATCACTTTGAACAATTTGGATTACTATAATTATTATAGAAAGTCACTGCGCACTTGTTGCACAGTCGCATGAATTTTAGCGATAACGTAAAATGTAATAGATTTAATTAAAATAAATGTCTAAAAAATATTATACATACATTTTAACACATAAAAGAAATCATATTTTTTATGTTGGTGTAACAAATAATATAGAGAGAAGAATGAGTGAACATAAAGTGGCAACTTTTGGAACGCACGTTGGACATTATAATATTAAAAAATTAGTCTATTTTGAAGCGCATACCGATATACGAATTGCTATCAGAAGAGAAAAGACCATTAAGAAATGGAAAAAAGAATGGAAGAAGAATCAAATAACGGAAGTGAATCCGGATTGGAGAGACTTAAGTTTAGATTGGGACCTTTCTAAATATAGCGAGAACAAAGATTAATACGAATGCGCAATAAATGCGCATTCACAAACTAAGAACATGAACACACCATACGTAACATTAGATATACAAAACGAAGTAGGATACATCGAGTTTTTCCATCCTGCACACAACTCTTTACCAGGAGATGTGTTAGCAAAGCTAGCGCAAACTATTACAGATGCTGGAACTAACGACGCTATTAAAGTTGTGGTTCTTAAAAGTGGAGGCGATAGAACTTTTTGCGCTGGAGCAAGCTTCGAAGAACTTATAAACATTAACGATGCAGCAACAGGGAAAGTATTCTTTTCAGGTTTCGCAAACGTGATTAATGCGATGCGTAAATGTCCGAAATTTATTATCGGCCGTATTCAAGGAAAAACTGTTGGTGGTGGTGTTGGACTAGCAGCTGCAACCGATTATTGTATGGCTTCCAAATTCGCAGCTATTAAGTTAAGCGAATTAAATATTGGTATTGGACCATTTGTTGTCGGACCAGCAATAGAACGTAAAATGGGATTAAGTGCCATGTCGCAAATTGCCATAGACGCAAATACATTTTATCCTGCAGAATGGGCAAAACAAAAAGGTTTATTCACGCAAGTTTATGAAAGCACAGAAGAATTAGATGAAGCTGTAAAAACAACAGCAGAACATTTATGTACCTATAATACAGAAGCGATACTAGAAATGAAAAAAGTATTCTGGCAAGGAACAGAGCATTGGGATGCATTATTAGCAGAACGTGCAGCAACTAGTGGACGATTAGTACTGAGTGATTTTACAAAAGAAAAATTAAAAAGTTTTAAATAGAATAGAACTGTCATTGCGAGGACGTAGGACATGGCAATCTCATGATGAGATTCTTCGCTTCGCTCTGAATGACAAGAATTAATAATATATGATTTATAGTTTCAAAGGCTACACACCAGTCGTACACGAATCCAGTTTTGTACATCCGCTTGCGGCAGTAACAGGAAACGTCATCATTGGCAAAAACTGTTACATCGGCCCAGGCGCAGCCATTCGTGGCGATTGGGGACAAATCATTTTAGAAGATGGCGTAAACGTACAAGAAAATTGTACCGTGCATATGTTTCCTGGAAAATCTATTACACTTAAAGAAAGTGCACATGTTGGTCATGGCGCAATTATTCATGGTGCTAATTTGGGTAGAAACTGCCTAATTGGAATGAACACCGTAATCATGGACGATGCCGAAATTGGTGACGAATCCATAGTAGGAGCCATGGCATTTGTAAAAGCAGAAACTAAAATACCAAACCGAAGTTTAGTGGTTGGTAATCCTGCAAAAGTCATTAAGCAAGTCAGTGACGAGATGATCGCATGGAAAACAAAAGGGACGCAATTGTACCAGCAATTACCAGCAGATTGCCATGAGAGTTTAAAAGCTGTGGAACCATTAAGAGAAGTGCCAGAAAACATGAAAATGCAAGAGGAGGCTTATAAAACTCTTCGAGACACCTTCAAAAAGTAAATAATATAAATTGTCCCTTGAGGATTAGTGAAAAACAAAATATATTTTGTTTTGAAACTACCGAGCGCAGCTCTTAGGGGATGTTTTTTAGAGGAAGAATATAACTTTGTCTTCCTTGTTGTTATCAATTAAACCTACAAAACGCGACTCAAATCAATCTCATTAGTCTCTTTACTCGTGGATAAAGCAATTAAACTTTGTACATTTCCTAGATAAGGAAGCAGTGTCAATTTTGAAATAATAAAAGTTTCATAAGCTTCAATGTCTTCGACAACGAGTTTCAATAAATAATCAAAGTTTCCACTGACTCTGTGACACTCTACAACTTCCGGAAAGTTGTTAATTTCCTTTACAAACTTTTCCAAATAACTTCGTGTATGACCTTGCAACGTGATGCCTATAAAAACGGTCAGCTTTAAACCTATTTTCTTATTGTTTAAAACAGCAACATATTTTTTTATATACCCTTCCTTTTCAAGTTTTTTAATCCGTTCAAATATTGGTGAAGTGCTCATACCGAGTTCTTCGGCAATACTCTTTGTAGTTCGGTTACTGTTCTTTTGAAGTATAGCTAATAGTTGTGTGTCTATTTTATCGAGTGTGTGTGGCATGAGAAAATTAGTTTTTTTAAAGAGATAAATTTAATGATTAAAAGTTTAATAGTCTGTATTATTATTTAATTAAAGAAAAATATCCTTTTTAATGGTAAATTAAAAGATTTTAACGATTGAATAATTCAATATGTATTATCTTTAATTCTTAAATCATAAACTATATTAGCTTGATGACTTTTGAATTAAAAATGCCTAAAATGGGCGAAAGCATAACCGAGGGAACTATTATCAATTGGTTAATAGCAGAAGGGGATGCTTTTGAAGAGGGAGATATCATTCTAGAAGTTGCAACAGATAAAGTAGATAACGAAGTGCCGGCACCAGCAGCAGGAACTTTAATAAAAACATTATTTCAAGCTAAGGATGTTGTGCCTGTTGGCGAAGTTATGGCTATTCTAGAAGTTTCAGAAGAAATTAAATCTTCGAAGAAGAAAGATGTCACTCTGAGCGCAGTCGAAGAGTCTAAGACTAAGAAGTTAGAAACTAAAAAGAAACGTACTGTCATTCCGAACGTAGCCGAGAAATCTCAGTCCACTTCATTTTCAACATCAAATAGTAATACTTTCTTTTCACCATTAGTAATCAAAATAGCAAAAGAGCATCACGTTAGTTTTGAAGAATTAGCACGAATTCCTGCAACAGGAAACGAAGGACGTTTACGTAAAAGTGATGTGTTTCAATATATAGAAGAAGGACGTCCGAATAAATTTGCACAACCAGTAGCCGAAAAAGATCCAACAGCATATAGAATTCCGCAATTAAACTTCGATAAAGGCAAAGGAAAAGTCATTGAAATGGATCGAATGCGCCAAATGATTGCAGATCACATGGTGTATTCTAAACATACTTCACCGCACGTTACCGCTTATGTAGAAGCCGATATGACGAATATGGTCCATTGGAGAAATGCAAACAAAGTCGCTTTTCAAGAAAAACATGGGGAACGTTTAACGTTCACACCATTATTTGTGGAAGCAGTAGCGAAAGCAGTGAAAGACTTTCCAAATATAAATGCATCCGTCGATGGTAATAATATTATTGTAAAAGAAGATATCAATATTGGTATGGCAACCGCATTACCAAGCGGAAATTTAATTGTTCCTGTGGTAAAAAATGCAGATACTAAAAGTTTAAAAGAAATAGCTGGTAATGTAAATGAACTAGCAGGAAAAGCTAGAGAAAATAAATTGGCGGGAGACGATATTAAGGGAAGCACGTTCACTATTTCAAACGTTGGTACTTTTGGAAGTGTCATGGGAACTCCAATTATCAATCAGCCAGAAGTGGCTATTTTAGCTTTAGGAATCATTAAAAAGAGACCAGAAGTTATCACTACAGAAAAAGGAGATGAAATCGCTATTCGTAGTATGATGTATTTGTCGCTATCTTTTGATCATCGTGTTGTCGATGGTTTTTTAGGAGGAAGTTTTGTGCGACGAGTAGCAGATTATTTCGAGCAATTTGATATAGATAGAAAAATTTAATTGAAATGTCACTTCGAGTGAAGCGAAGAATCTCAACATGAGATTGCCGCGTCGTTTCTCTCCTTGCAATGACAAAGCATATAAAGATGAATAAAGACATACTAAAAAAAGGATTTTCAAAATTGTGTACCGCCAAAGCAATGGCCGAATTGTACGAAGCTAATTTTAAGCAAGTATCCAAATACGTGCATGCAACATCTCGCGGACATGAAGCAATTCAAATTGCTTTGGGAATGCAGTTATTACCTCAAGATTATGCGTTTCCGTATTATAGAGATGATGCCATGTTATTATCGTTCGGTTTAGAGCCTTATGATTTGATGTTGCAACTGTTAGCTAAAAAAGACGATCCGTTTTCTGGAGGAAGAACCTATTATGCACATCCAAGTTTAAAGGATGACGATAAGCCTAAAATTCCACATCAATCTTCAGCAACTGGAATGCAAACCATACCAGCAACAGGCGTTGCCATGGGAATGCAATACAAAGAATTACAAGGTTTAGATGATAAAACGCTTAAAGATTTACCGTTTGTGGTATGTTCATTGGGAGATGCTTCCGTAACCGAAGGAGAAATTGCAGAGGCCTTTCAAATGGCAGCTTTAAAACAAATGCCGATTTTATATTTAGTCCAAGATAATGGTTGGGATATCTCCGCTAATGCAGCAGAAACAAGAGCGCAAAATGCTTTTGAATATGCTAAAGGATTCCACGGACTAGAAGCTATCTCTATTGATGGCGCAAACTTTATTGAAAGTTATGAAGCTGTAGAAAAAGTAATAGAAACCATTCGAAAAGAAAGAAGACCATTCTTGGTTCATGCAAAAGTACCGTTGTTAAATCATCATACTTCTGGTGTTAGAATGGAATGGTATCGCGATGATTTAGAAGAAGCGCGTTCTCGTGATCCGTATCCAGTTATAAAAAAGCAATTAGTAGATAATGGCTTTACGGAAACGGAAATTGAAGCTATAGAAAATTCCGCGAAAGCGAAAGTACAAGCAGACTTCGAAAAAGCATTAGTAGCAGAAGATCCAAAACCGGAAGATTTATTTACAAACGATTTTGTACCAACACCAATAACCGAAGAAAAAGGTACACGTGCACCAGAAGGAGCAGAAAAAGTAGTGATGGTCGATTGTGCTTTATTTGCTGTGGAAGAACTGATGCGAAAGCATAAAGAGTGTTTGCTTTACGGACAAGATGTAGGCGGAAGACTTGGTGGTGTTTTTAGAGAAGCTGCAACCTTAGCACAAAAATTTGGAGATGATCGCGTTTTTAATACCGCAATTCAAGAAGCCTTTATTGTAGGTTCTACTGTTGGTATGAGTGCGGTTGGATTAAAACCAATTGTGGAGGTGCAATTTGCCGATTATATTTGGCCTGGATTGAATCAATTATTTACAGAGGTAAGTAGAAGTTGCTATTTGTCTAACGGAAAATGGCCAGTAAGCATGATTCTTCGAGTACCAATTGGCGCTTATGGAAGTGGCGGACCTTATCATTCGTCTTCTGTAGAAAGTGTGATTACTAATATTCGCGGTGTTAAAATTGCATATCCTAGTAATGGCGCCGATTTAAAAGGTTTGATGAAAGCAGCGTACTACGATCCAAATCCAGTAGTGATTTTAGAACACAAAGGGTTGTATTGGTCTAAAGTACCAGGAACACAAGGAGCGACATCTGTGGAGCCTAGTGAAGATTATGTATTACCTTTTGGGAAAGCGTGGGTTTTACAAGAAATTTGGAAACAAGAAAATGTAGAAACATTAACTATTGTTACTTACGGAATGGGCGTGCATTGGGCAATGAATGCATCGGAAGAATTAGGAATGCAAGACCAAATTGAAGTGATCGATTTAAGAACGTTATTTCCTTTAGACGAAGAAACCATTATGAAATCGGTGAAGAAAACCGGAAAGTGTTTAGTCGTGACGGAAGAGCCTTCCAACAATAGTTTTGCTAGGGCATTGTCTGGAAAGATACAGGAAGAATGTTTTAAATATTTAGATGCGCCAGTAATGACCATTGGTAGTGAGAATATGCCAGCGATTCCTTTGAATTCTATTTTGGAGGAAACCATGATTCCTTCGACGGAAAAGGTGAAAGCAAAAATAAAAGAACTTTTAAGCTATTAAATAATTGTATTAGAGATTTCAATTTATTT
>JAGPUY010000476.1 GCA_018067265.1 Oceanihabitans sp.
ATCGGGTTTTGTTTTTTTTATAACCTTGTATATATTTTTATAGTTATATAAATAGCTGCCGCGTTTCTCTCCATAAACCTGAATACCTTCCTGAATAAAAAAAGTTTTCTCATGTTTAAAATAAAAATTAGACACGTCATATCCATCCTTAACCAATTTTTCAGACAACTCCTGGAAAAAGTTAGAAAGCAAACCTTTATTATATGTATATAACAATAATATTTTCACTTCTATGGATGTGTTTTTTAAGATAAAATAATTGTTAGATGCTGATTATTAACACCTTTTACTTTTTCTACAACAGATTAATAAAAAAATCTTGGTTTTAATTCTTATACCCAATAGCAATTAAATGCGCTGTTTCTTCCGCAGTATCTGCTACGTCTTTAGATTGCATCCTATTGATAACATTAGAAAAAATAGATTGAAGGGTTTGTATTGGTCTTTTTAAACTATAACTTCTTAATCCTTGCACTCTGTATTTTCCTGTTTTTACACCGTAATGCACATCTACCCTATCGAAATACTTTTCTAGTACCGTTTGCAATTCTAATCGTGTGTAATGCCTAACGTGATCTGGGTTTTTATTAGGTCCTTCATTTTTTATATAATCGCCATTAGGGGTTGTAAAATATGCCCAACCTCCTGAGGCAATTACTTTTGCTATGTTTTTTATGAATATAGCATCTGCTTCCACATGTTCTATAACTTCAATACAAACAACGGCATCATAAGAAGCATCTGGTAGTGTAGATTTTGTCATATCTTGAATAATGACATCTTTTATATTACTGCGCTTCTTCTGTATGGTTGTTAAAATATCTTTGGTAAAACCTAAATTTAATTCCTCTCGAGTCCCTTCTTCTTGTGGCACATCTAATAAAGTAACATTTGCGGGAAGTTGAATGGTATATGGTGATTTTCGGCCACCAACATCTAAAATATTTAGCTTCTCGCCATTAGTTTTATGCCCTTTTATCAATCTTTTTATGTCATTGCGAACGGTTACTAAATGTGTGGTCATTATAGGAAAAGTAAACCAACGCAGGAATTCATATTGTGTCATAATTACGTATCGATAGTATATTTTTAATTTTATAATAGTACAATAATAGATATTATGAATTAAAAAACGGTATTGTTTAAGCAAAAGCTATACAGCAAAACAAAAAAGAAACTTTAGTGTCTTAATTTTCACTATAAAAATGAACAAATGCCTCTTGTTGTTTTATTAAACCAAACTCCTTATGTACTCTAGTAATGGCATTTTTACTTATTTTTTGTTTTTCTGCTTCCGATAGTTTTACTATTGTTTCTATTTTATTAGCTAAAAGTACTGGATTACGCTTAGGCACAACCCAACCCGTTTTACCATCTAATACATTTTCTGCTAATCCTTCTGCATTAGAAACAACACAGAGTAAACCTAAAGCTTGTGCTTCTATAACGGCATTACAAAATCCTTCTTGTATACTGTATTGCAAATAAATAGCAGCTTGCTCTAATTGTTTTTTTACTTCGCTTTGCACTAATTTTCCGGTAAACGTAACATCTTCTAAAATCCCCAATTGGTATGCTGCAAAAACAAGGCGTTCTTTTTCACTTCCTGCTCCAATAATAGTATAATGAAAGGCTATCCCCGATTGTTTTAAAAGCGCTAAAGCTTCTAAAGTATACACCAATCCTTTTTTCCAATGTAGTCGTGCAACAGTTACTAGTTCTAATCTATTTTTATTTTCTACAGCGGTATTTGCTGTAAAAAAGGGTATATCTATCGCCGGAGTAATTACTTGTATTTTATTGGAAGAGATTTTATAACGAAATAACTCTTGTTTCATTTCTTGCGATAAAACATGATATTGAATATCTTTTGTAAAGAGCATATTATAACAACCTGGATGCTTTAAAGGAGATAAGTACAAATCATATCCCCTAAAACTAACAGCCATTTTTGCGCACATGGCTGCTGCAACATTTTCTCTTTTCACAGCTAGCATACCAAACCCAAAATGCAACCAATCGACATCCTCTTTAAGAAAAAACTGATTAAGGATCACTTGTTTCATATTTTCTTTAAAAGAAATCCCATCCCTCTTGTTTAGCGTATATAAAATAGAACTCCTTTTAGGATGCATAAAAAAAGACTTTAATAATGCTAAAAAACTACACCAAATCCTTTTAAAGGTGTTTTTATTAAAAACATTAGAAGCAACAACCTTGCAAGCAAAATTAGAATCTTCTGGCTCTAAATAATCCACAAATAATATAACCCGAAAACCATTATCCTGTAAGCCCTTAATTTTATTTCTAAAAAAGGTTTCCGAATATCTAGGCACTGTCGATAAAACAATACCAATAGTTGGTCTTTCTGTTTTATGCTTTGTCATGGTATATGCTTTGGTATAATGCTAGCATTTGATGTACCATTTGGTCTTCGCTATGCTGTGTTTTAATAGTATGTAATGCTTTTTCACGTATTTCTTCTTTTGCTGCTTGTGGTATCGTTACTATTTCTGCTATTTTTGTCGCTATGGCTTCCGAGTCCCGTATAGGCACAATGAATCCATTAACGCCGTCTGAAATAACCTCATCCATACCGCCACAATCTGTGGTTAACACCAATGTAGTCTTTTGCATGGCCTCTAAAACTACATTTGCGATGCCTTCTTCTACACTTGGTAATAAAAGCAAATCTGCATGCTGCATTAATGTCTGAACGCTATCATAAGGTAAATTATCTAGCAAGCTTACTTCGTTCTCTAAGTGAAGATCATGTATTTGGTATGCAAATTCAATATCATTCGTACCACCAACAATCGTATAGTGAAATTTAATTCCTTGTGCTTTCAATATATTACATGCATCTAATGCGTAGGTATAGCCTTTTTTCCAATGCGCTCTTCCTACAGAAATTATTTGAAAAACATCCTTTTGTTTTGCTACTGTTTTTTTTTCTTCTACAAATGGCAAGCCACTATAAACCACTTGTATTTTTTCTTTTACAGCTCCATATTTTACCGCCTCTAAACCTATTGCTTTAGATACGGCGTGAAAGCCATCCGCTTTTGGGAAGTTTTCTCGATACATAGCTGCTAATGTCTTGTCGGCAATAGGAGAATAATTAATGTGTGCACCACGTAAACTAAGCACGAGTTTCATTTCAAATTCTTGTACCCAAATCCAATCTGCTAAACCTTTTGCCCATTGCACATGAAAAACATCTGGTTTATGCCATAATACTGGATAGCACTTTACCTTAGTTAATAATAGGTTTTTAGATTGTTTTTTTAGTATTGCATCTAGTTTTCGTTTTTCTTTATGCTTAAAACAGAATAACAAAAAACTGTATTTTATATAATGTAATGCCTTATGTTGTCTTGTATTTTTGTATCCAAAAACAGAAACCGAATCCTGGTACTTTGTTTTCTTTTTAATAAAGCCAAACAAATAGATACTATTTCCGGTATTAGATAATCCGTGTATTAACCTTTCTATAAAAGTAGTACTTGGTATATCTCCAGAATAAACGGCTATTTTTAATTGGTCTTTCATTAATTAGGAATAATCACTTTAATAAAGTTCGAAATACATTAGCAAAATGTGTGCTAGCAATTTGTCTTCCCTTCGTATTTACATGTAAGACATCATAAAAATAAGCTTCGTTTTTCAATACATCGCTATGATTAATAATCATAAAATCAGTGGTTTCCGTAATCACTTTTTTTGCTTTTATTGGAGAAAAATAACAAATCAATTCTATGTTATTAGCCACACATAAGTCTTTTATTTTCGCTACATAATGGTTTGAAAAAGAAACCGGAAATACTTTAAATTCAGAAATAGTAGCATCCTTATTATTTTTTATCGGATAGGTATAATTCCCTTTAGCATCAAATCTATTTCTCTTTTTGGGCTGTATAATAGTAAACAAGGAAGGATAAAATACTTCCACATTAAAATAAGAAACACCTAACATAGGTAACCATTTCGAATTGCTTATTAACTTTGCTCTTGTACTAGTGTACTGCTTAAAATATTGAAAAACATAATCTTCATTAATATACGGTAAAAACCGATAATCATTATCACTAATATCTAGATCATTAGCATCAAAACTAGCAGCGCTTGGTGCCAAAATACAGAATTTCGCCCTTTTTCCTTGCGCTAAAAAATGTTCTAACATCAAGTACTGACTGGATAAAGCGGTATCATCCATAGACAGATTGATTCCTTTCGTTTGTATCACCGAATCTATAACTGCAGTATTTAATGTAGTCAAGCCTGTACTTGCTCCTAACACGATATAATCAAAGTCTTTTTCCGGGATATCATTCACTAAAAAAGAAGGTTTATAAAAAGACGACTGACGCAAAAGCCATAGGCTACCAGCAGATACTATCATGGTGAAACCAATACCTAGTAACAGAATAAAACCGATTCTTTTTAAAAACAACTGCATCATTAAAATTGAAAATATATAAACGCTGACGGATTTTTAAACACCCCCATAAAACAGATTAAGATAACAACACCTATAGCGGTATATCTATTTAATTCTACCTCTTTTTTGTCTTTTTGAATTGCTAAAAACTCAAACAGGAGCAATATACCAATACTTACAACAATAATAGCTGTAAACAATACGGTTTTAGAAGTCTTATAAAAGACTTGTGTAGCACCACTATTAAAACTAGCGATATCTAGTATATACTGATAGCCTATACTTACGCTATCTGCTCTAAAAAAGATCCATGCCATAGTTACCACTACAAAGGTGCCCACTAACATAGGTACTTGTTGCAGGCTTAATCTGGTAGACGCTATATGCTTTCTATTGGATTGTAATAGTAATAAAGGCAAAAACAGTATTGCATGAATCCCTCCCCAAACCACAAAAGTCCAATTGGCACCATGCCAAAAACCACTCACTAAAAACACGATAAATACATTTCTAATATTTTGCCAAGTAGTTCCTCTAGAACCTCCTAACGGAATATATAAATAATCGCGAAACCATGTAGATAAAGAGATATGCCAGCGTCTCCAAAACTCTGCGATATCTCTAGAGAAATAGGGAAAGGAAAAGTTCGTCTTTAAATCAAAGCCAAATAATCTAGAAACACCAATGGCAATATCGGAATACCCTGAAAAATC
>JAGPUY010000477.1 GCA_018067265.1 Oceanihabitans sp.
AATGCACGATATAGATTAGTTGCATAACTAAACTGGTTCCCAAATTGGTAATCGTTTTTATTTTCGCCTTTTAAGTAATAACTAAAAAGAGTGTTTACGCCGTATGTATCTCCTCCGTAATTATAACCTAGAGAGAAAATACCATCTACACTTCCGGTTCCGACTTGAAAACCTGGATTTATATTATCTGCCAAGCTTTCTTCAAACTTACCCGTTGGTAATTTTATACCTAAACCAAATTGTAAAGAATGCCCGGAAGCTTCACGTTCGATATTAAAATCGACTTTATCGGTATCCTGTTTTTTATAAAATGGTAATTTAAACCAACCAATAACACTTGCATCTCCTAAACCGTTAATGTTTTCTTTGGCATTATTAAAGTTTCTAGTTAAATCTTGATATGGCAAATTAGCACTCACATAAAAAGAATTACTAATTGGTATTTGCGCCCACAATTGGTAGGTATTAAAGCTTTCTTTACTGGTTGGTGAGTTTTCAAAAATACCATTTCTAGACTCAAAATTTTGATATATGTATCGTACACCAACAAAATTGGCATTGCTTAAGGTACCAAAGCCAAAGCTTCCGCTACTTGTGGAGCATCCGCATAAATCGCAATACACTTTAAATGGTTCGTCATGTGTGCATACTTTTTTTATAGTATGTGCTTGTACCAAATTGGTATGTAAAAGCACCAATGCAAGTAGTATTATTCCTGTTTTAATATTCTGCAAAACGTTCATCTTCTAAAAATTCGTTATCTGTTAATGTTTTCAAGAAAGCGATTAAACTTTCTTTTTCGTAATCGTTAAGCGTGATTCCATAGGTATTGTCTTCTCTTAAAAGTAATGGATCTACATTACCATTATCTACAGCACCAGCATCATAAAAATCTAAAACCACTTCTAAAGTAGCAAATCGGCCATCATGCATATACGGTCCGGAAACGGCAACGTTTCTTAGGCTTGGTACTTTAAATTTGTATAAATCGTTAGGATCTTCAAGAATTTCATAGCGTCCGGTATCATTTAACAATGGATTTACAGGCAAGCCATTATTTCTAAAAGTTTGATCGGTAAACAAATCTGTTGCATGGCAAGAAGTACATTTTTGTTGAAAGGTATTTAAGCCATCCAATTCGATTGTAGATAAGGTAACATTGTCTTCTTGTCTAACATACTTATCGTATTTAGAATTGGAAGAAACCATCATAACCATGAATTGCGATAGTGCTTTCAGCATGTTTTCGGTACTTACTTCACCATCATCAAAAGCTCTGTCAAATTTTTCTTGATATTCACTATCTGCGCTTAACTTTTGAATAATATTACTCAAAGTTTCTCCCATTTCTATTTCGCTAGTAATAGGAATAATAGGTTGTAAATCTAGATGCGAAGCAGATCCATTCCACATAAAGGAAGTTTGGTAAGCCATGTTTTGAATAGGCTGTGCATTTCTAAAACCGACACCTCCATTTACACCATGACTTAAATTATGTCCGTGATGTGTAAATGCAAAAGCTTGCTCATGACAAAAAGCACATGCAATTGCGCCGTTGGAAGACAGTTTCCCTTCGTAAAACAAATCTTTACCAAGTTCGAAACCAGCTTCTGTAAGCGGATTATTGTCTAGGTTATATGCCATTTCTGGAAAATTTTCGGGCCATTCTACTTGTATGGGAACGGGGACGTATACTTCTGTTTCGGAATCTTTATTACACGACGAAACAAGCAAGCACACGAATAAAAAAAGAGGTATTCTTTTCATATTTTATATGTTTAGTAAAATCAAGGAAAGTCGCATTGCTTCCCTTGATTTTTAGTTACGAATTAGTCGTTGTGTACGTGGTGTACAGAAAACATCGTGTTTATATTATCTGCGATAATAGGCGTTTCATTTACGTCTGTATGTACTTGGTCATAACCATCTGCAAAGTTTGCCGTTGTTGAACCATCAAATACTTTAGCAATATCTGCTTTAATATGAACTTCTGGTGAAGCATCGTCTCTTACTAATACGGTATTTGGAAAAGCTAAAGTTACTTCGCGGTAATTATCTAATGCAGTACCTACACTTCCCATGTGTACGTTTAATGGCTCGTCTGTAAGTGTACTTGTAGAAAAGGTACCATCTAATTTAATAAATTTATAACCAGAAGCCCAACTCCACATCATTCCTTCGTCGGATGCTTCATCTAAAAAATCTCCTTGTCCGTCTGCACCTAGCGCAAAACGATCTTGGTCTATACCAACTCCGAAACTTACCGAAACATAATCTGCAGCATCTAAATCGTTTAAAGTAATATAGATTTCGCCTGCATTATTTCCATCGGCTTCGTCTACTATAAATACATTATCTTCAGTAGGATACATAAAGGTATTCCCTTCGCTATCTGTAAACGCTACGTTGCTAATAATGTATTTTAAAGTTTCTAGTTGAAAAGATTCGCTGTTCGATTTGTTATAGGTGGTTCCGAAGATAAAGTCTTGATCTCCTACTCCATTATCAAACTTTAAAGTTACTTCTCCTGTTTGCCCTGTTAAATCGTTAGAATCGCTATTATCATCATCGGAGGAACAAGAAGTAATTGCTGCGCATGCTAAGAACGCAAATGTATATTTTAATAATTTCATTTTGTATTATTTTAATTTTGTGAATTGTTGATTTGCACCAAAAAAACGTAAATACTATCTCTAGTAAACCACTACTAGTTTTAGCAAAGTTTCTTATACACAGAAACGCGCTTAAATACTATTTAAAAGTTCATTGGATAAAGACTATAAAAGTCTAATTCTAAAAAATAAAATTATACGATTGGAGGTTTGAAATGACTATGCGCAAAAGAATAGGCATAGTTATTCGTGTGAAAAAAAGAGGACTCTCTGCTTTCTAAAAAGAAAACAGTATGAAATGCCATGGAAGGATATTCGTTATAATAAACAAAGGTAAACGCTTCTACTAAACTAGAAATAGCATCGTTACTATTATTATTGTTAGAAACTGGTTGTAGTTGTTTTGCTAAATGACACTTACCGTTACATTGTAGTTCTGGTTTGTCTTTATTAACACAATAGGTATCTACAATATAATCAATATTCAGCTCGTAGTACAGTACTTGACCTACATAATACATTGGCTTAAAAGCGAATGCAAATAGCAATATGAATATAAATACTTTTTTCAGCTTAAAAATTTTAACAAATATATTTCTTTAGATTAGAATTATAAAAAAAACTTGCTGTTAAAAACAAAAAAAAGCGACGTATACGTCGCTTTTTTTTATGGTTTTAAATATATTAAACATTGATTTAGCTCTGGGTTTTGCTTCACAAGTGATTCTATAAATATTTTAAGTTCCTCAATTTCATAAGGTAATAATCTATTAATAGCTTTTTGCACTTCTTTACAAAACAAACTAGCATCAAAACTTACTTTATTAAGTACCGTTTTAGTGTACTCAAACATTGCTCTTGCCATAATTTAATTAGGTTTAGTTGTAAATAAAAAGTAGAAATGTTCTATAGGCTGTATGTATTTTTATTTTGATTAAATATAGTAAAAAAAGTGCATTGCATTTCTATTTAAACAAAACTTTAACACAGAATCTTTATTATCTAAAACCTATTATCGCCATCTAAAAGATCTCCAATTCCGCCAAGAATACTACCTTCTCCTTTACTAGTACCTCCAGATCGTGGTGCTGTAGCTAAAACTCTTCCGGCTAATCTGCTAAAAGGCAAAGATTGTACAAATACGGTTCCTGGACCTTCTAGTTTTGCAAAGAATAAACCTTCGCCTCCAAAGACCGTATTTTTTATACCGCCAACAAACTCAATATCATAATTTACGGTTTGGTCAAAACCAACAATACAACCCGTATCTACTCGCAAGGTTTGTCCTGCTTTTAATTCTTTTCTAGCCATGGTCCCTCCAGCATGCACAAATGCCATACCATCACCTTCTAGTTTTTGCATGATAAAACCTTCGCCACCAAATAAACCTCTTCCTAGTTTTTTAGAAAACTCCACTCCGATACTTACTCCTTTAGCGGCACATAAAAACGCATCTTTTTGGCAAATAAACTTTCCACCAAACTCAGTTAAATCTATAGGTATTATTTTTCCAGGATACGGAGATGCAAAACTCACGTTACGCTTACCACTTAAATCATTATAAAAGGCGGTCATAAACAAACTCTCTCCAGTAAGAATACGCTTTCCTGCTCCTAAAATTTTACCTAAAAAACCAGTGTCTTTTTGAGAACCATCACCAAAAATGGTTTCCATTTTAATGCCATCA
>JAGPUY010000001.1 GCA_018067265.1 Oceanihabitans sp.
TGGATTTGTTTTTCCTATTAAAGAATATTTGCATTATCATTATCAATATAAAGAAGGATGGTATCAAGCTATAAATGAAGTGTTAGCACTACCTTCGAAGACTAAAGATGAGTTAAGAAATCGCTGTGAGGAAGTGTCTCAAGGTCATTTAAAAGAATTGAATTTAGAAGATATGGAATATCAACATTTAGTATTTACTAAAAATTAATCTGATGAAAAATACATTATATAGAATTTTAGCACTTTTAATACTAATTACCTCTACTTCTTGCGTTGATGATTCACAAAAAAAGGAAGTTAAAGTAATAGAAGATGTTAAACAAGTAGTTATAAGTAAGTCTAGTCAAAATTTAAATATTAGTTTCTTGTTAGATCTGTCAGATAGAATAGATCCTGAAAAATATTCAAATGAATCTATGGAATATTATTTAAGAGATGTAGCTTATATAAAATCTGTTTCAGAAGCATTTGATATGCATTTAAGAAGCAAAAAAGTTAGGCAAATGAATGATAAAATTCAATTGTATTTTGATCCAGAGCCGAAAAATCAAAACATAAATAAATTATCTAAAGATTTAAGACATAATATAACTAGAGATAATGTTACGTTAGAACTGTTAGATGAAATAAAAGAAAGATATGCGTCAAAACCAATAGAAATATACGAATCAGCAATCAAAGACAATAAATATGTAGGTTCAGATACTTGGAGGTTTTTTAAAACGAAGGTCAAAGATTATTGTATCGAAGAGGACTACAGAAATATCTTAATCGTATTAACTGATGGCTATATATATCACAAAGACTCAAAGATTAACGAAGATAATCTTACATCATATCTAACTCCTAAGGAAATAAGAGGTTTCAAATTAAATAATAAAAATTGGAAAGATAAATTTGAAAAAGAGTACTTTGGTTTTATTCCTGCAACCGACGATTTATCAAATTTAGAGATATTAGTTTTAGGTATTAATCCAGATAAAAAAAATCCTTATGAAGAAGATGTTATTACGCAGTACTGGAGTGATTGGTTTAATGCTATGCGTGTGACTAAATATGAAATAAAAACAGCCGGTTTACCTTCTAATATGGATAGGATTATTAAAGATTTTATTTTAGATAAATAATCTTTTAATTTTAAACTAAAATACTTATATCATATCTTATCCCCAAATATTGGTTCTTTTTATTCGTAATTATACTATCCTCTTATAAACATGTAAATACCACCCTAAAACCAACAATCATTACAGGAAAAGTTGTTGGTATTATGGATGGTGATACCTTTAAGCTACTAACTAAAGATTCTACAACACTAAAAGTACGACTAGCAAACATAGATTGTCCAGAAAAGAAACAAGCCTTTTCTGCAAAAGCAAAACAGTTTGTATCTGATGCTGTTTTTAGTAAACAAGTAACGGTTCAAGTATTAAAAAAAGATAGATATAGACGTTTAATAGCCAATGTGTTTTATGGGGATTCTATTCATTTAAACCATCAACTAGTTCAAAACGGATTAGCGTGGCATTATGTGAAGTATTCCAAAGATACCATCTTACAAAGTCTAGAAGATCAAGCAAGAGGGGACAAAATAGGATTGTGGCAAGATCCAAATGCTATTGCTCCTTGGGAATGGAGAGATAATAAAAAGAAAGCATACCAATTAAAAAAGCAAAAAAAAGAAGAAAAAACAAATTAAAACAATACGGTTTATTTTGCTACTTTTAAAATAGTTATTAAGCATAAGGATTGGAAATACTGCCGGTTTTATTGTTGCAGTAAATTTCGCATTGCCTTGTTTTCCAAATAAAAAAACAAATGAAATCTTTAAAATTTCTATTACTAGTTCTATCCTTTGCTTTTGTAAATACGATGGTTGCACAAACTGTTTATACTACAAATACAGGAGAAAAATATCATAAATCTAGTTGTGGGTATTTAAAATATTCAAAAAAAGAATATACTTTAGAAAAAGCAATCGAACTAGGCTTTGAAGCTTGTTCGGTTTGTAAGCCAACAAAAAGTAATACGGCATCTACAAATGCGAATGCATTTTCTTCTAGTGAAAACTCGAGTACACCCGCCAAAAAAACATCAGCAACACAATGCACAGGCAAAACAAAAGCAGGTAAGCGTTGCAAGCGAACCACTAAAAATACAAGTGGTAGATGCTATCAGCATTAAATACAAACAGATTGCTACGTCCTACAGCATCCTAATGACCTTCTAAGAAACAATATCTAACGCATTGAAAGTATATTGTTAAAAACCAGTATATTAAAAATATCTGCATTTAATTTTATAACTTGTCTATTCCTTCAAATATAAAATTTATGAAAAAAATTACGCAAGTACTTACACTATCATTTGCACTATTAGCTATTGCAGTTCAAGCACAAAATTTTCCACTTCCGTATTGTGAAATTATAGATGAAGGAAATGTCACTGTAGAAGTAATTACTGCTGTTAATTTTGCCGGAACCAATATTACAAATGCGAATACAACTTCGGTTTTAGTAGATGAAACAGCTACTGTCATCAACATTATTCAAGACCAAACCTATACTATAGAAGTAAAGGGAAATACCGAAGGTCCTTTTGATACCGATATTGTTGCATTTATAGATTGGAATCAGAATGATGTTTTAGACGATACTGGAGAAACCTACCAAGTAGGAACCCTTTTCAATTCTACAGGAAGTGATGGCATTTCTGTAACCATGGATATAACAGTGCCTGTAGATGCTGTTTCAGGAAATACACGAATTAGAATTACAAAAACATATCAAGATCCAGATTCCCCTGCAGAGGTTAATCCTTGTGGTATACAATTTAATCCTTTTGGGCAAGGGATTTATCCAGGCTTCGGACAAGCATTAGATTTTACTTTAGATGTAGAAGCGTTGGTTTTTCCCGCTCCGTATTGCGAAATCACAGATGCAGGAAGTGTCACTGTAGAAGAGATTACTGCTGTCAATTTTGCAGGAACCAGTATTTCAAATGCAGATGCAACTTCTGTTTTAGTAGACGAAACAGTTACTAATGTTAATGTTTCTCCAGACCAAACCTATACTATAGAAGTAACGGGAAATACCGAAGGTCCTTTTGATACCGATATTGTTGCATTTATAGATTGGAATCAGAATGATGTTTTAGACGATACTGGTGAAACTTATGCAATAGGAACTCTTTTCAATTCTACAGGAAGTGATGGTACTTCTGTAGCTATGGATATTACCGTACCTATAGATGCTGTTACAGGAGAAACACGCATTAGAATTACAAAAACATATCAAGATCCGGATTCTCCAGCTGAGGTTAATCCTTGTGGAATACAGTTTAATCCATTTGGTCAAGGGATTTATCCAGGCTACGGACAAGCATTAGATTTTACATTGACTATAGCAGTTTTAAGTGTAGAAGATTTTGAGATGCATGCCTTATCTGTATATCCAATACCAGCAAAAGATGTTTTGCATATAAAGTACAAATCAGCACTAAGCGCAGTGAAGATTTATAATCTTTTAGGACAAGAAGTGTATGCGGAAAAAACAAATTCTTCTAATTTACAATTAGACATATCGGCGCTTACTGCGGGTACTTATATGGTTAAATTAATTACCGAAAAAAGACAACATCATTTTAGAATTATAAAGCAATAGAAGTAGATTAAGATTATTTCACTACATTTAAACTATAATTTAAAAGAAAAATATTAAAACAATAACATCATGGCTAAATCACAAGATTCAAAAAAAAACGTAAAAAAAGAAGCAGCATTAACACCTAAAGAAAAAAAGGCTGCAAAACTGGCTAAAAAAGCGGCTAAAAAATAAGAACTTAAGATAACACATATAAAACCACTCCAATTGGAGTGGTTTTTTGGTATAATGCTATTATCTTTATACTAATTATTAAAAAGCACAAAAACGTATGGATATTAAACTTGCAGTACTTATTGATGGAGATAATATTCCTTCAGCCTATGTAAAAGAAATGATGGAGGAGATTGCTAAATATGGTAATCCAACAATTAAACGTATTTATGGTGATTGGACCAAACCGCATTTATCTAAGTGGAAAAATGTATTGTTAGAAAATGCCATTACGCCAATCCAACAATATGGATATACTACAGGTAAAAATGCGACAGATTCAGCCATGATTATTGATGCCATGGATGTGTTGTATTCTGGAAAAGTGGATGGGTTTTGTTTGGTTTCTAGTGATAGTGATTTTACACGTCTTGCAACGCGTTTACGTGAAGCAGGAATGCAAGTATTTGGTATTGGTGAAAAGAAAACGCCGAACCCTTTTATTGTGGCTTGCGATAAATTTATATATATCGAAATTCTTAAAAACCAAGTTGAAGAAAGTGAATCGGAATCGTCTAGCGAAAAGTCTGCGAGTAAAGAAAATAAATACGATAAAATAACACAAAAAGAAATTAAGTTTATAGCAGCAACTATAGATGATGTTGCCGATGATGATGGTTGGGCTTTTCTTGGTGATGTTGGTAGTTTACTACAAAAGAAACAACCCAATTTCGATTCTAGAAATTACGGATTTCAAAAACTAACGCCTTTAATTAAATCGATTCCTAACTTTGAGATAGAACGTCGCGAAGATAATAGAGGACGCATGAAACTTATTTATGTGCAAATTAAAGAGGATAAGTCTAAAGGGAAAGGTAGAAGGAAATAGGGCTAGGGCATAACAAAAAAGGCAAAAGGCATAAGAGAAAAAGCATAAGAGAAAAGGCCTAAGAGAAAAGGCATAAGGCAAAAGGTAATGGCATTGGGAGGCACGAAGCAATCTCATCAATGTATATAACAATTGTAAATAGTACTGACTCTCCTCTTTTTTTAAGAGGAGAATGAATTTGAAGAAAAGAAGCTAACAAAAGTGCTTCGCCTTTTTCTACAAACCATCCGATTTTTGTGAAAACAAAAACCACCTTCCTTTAGCTAAAGGAAGGAGCCTAAACGAAATTCTTTTTTTTAGAATTTTGTATCGAGAACTTTTGCTTGAAGCTTCTCGATATCATTTGTTCATGCTTCACAAATCACGCGAAGAGACAAAAAGAGGGATATACTATTTATCCATTTGAGCTGAATTATTTCTTGTCAGTTCGAGTGAAATTATTTTTTAAGAATTTTGTATCGAGAACTAGATCACTGCTTCTAAAAATCACTTAACCTCAAATCCCTGTTTTTCTTCTTTTTCAATAATGCAGAAAATTTTAAAAATAACACAGCAGTTAAATACGCATCACCAGAAGCGGTATGACGATCATGCATGGTAATATGAAAGGTATTGCAAAGTTGATCTAAGCTATAATGCGCATGGTCTTTTACGTATTTCGTTTTTTTGTAAAGTTGCCCTGTATCTACTAATTTGTTTTTAAGCTTTGGTAAATCCATTCGTTGTAAAGCTTGGTTAATCATAGCCACGTCAAACGCAATATGATGTGCAACCAAAACAGCACCTTCAATATGTTTTAAAAATAGTTTTATAGCTTCCGTTTCTTCTGTTTTACGAATAGATCCTGCTTTTAAAATACCATGAATTTTTACCGTATCTGCGTTAAAATGTTCTTGCTGTACATAGCACTCCAAGCTATCGGAAACGTTAATACTAAAGTTTTGTATGGTTACTGTGCCAATAGACAAAATAAGATCTTCGTTTGGATTTAGTCCAGTGGTTTCGGTATCAAATACTACAAACCTGGTAGTTTCTAAAGGCTTATTTTTACCTTTAAAACTTTCCGCGTAAGCGTTATAAAAATTAGGATATGTTTTGCGTTTAAACCAATTCATTTATAATAATTGAGAGAGTTTAAAACGGACTTTCAGTAGATCTTGTATCTCTTTTATAGGCTTAAAACAGCCTTTAAGTTTTAGTCTGTCGGCTTTACTTAGGCTATTCAAATCTATAAATCTTCCGGAATCGTTATTTTTTAAACCTTGTTGTGTTCTAAAACGCAGTAAAATGCGAAAGGCACTAATGCACGATTCATATAGATCTTTGGTTTGAGGTTCTATTTCTGCCAGTTTTTTAAAACGTGCAATAGTACTGTTGACGTCTTTTGTGTTATGCGATAAAACGAGTAGTCGAGCAGCATCTACAAGTGGCATAATAGCACGTGCTTTAATATCAAATTGGTCTTTATGTTCGCCAGAATCTTCCACTAAAAAATTCCTAAAAAAGCTAAGCGGTGCTGGATTTTTTAAAGCGTTTTGTCCCATAAAATTTAAGAAAATCTCATAGCTGTCAATAGCTTCAAAAATACTAGTTGACATTTCGGCAACAAGGTCCAGATTTCCATATACCAAATCGTAATCAAAAAAGATATTGCAAAGCATGATTTTATCTGGATCTGGATGGGTAATCCAATTTTTAAATTGGGCTTTCCATTCGGTAACCGATAAGCACCATTTGGGATTACTTGCCATCA
>JAGPUY010000003.1 GCA_018067265.1 Oceanihabitans sp.
ACTACAGCACTGTAATGCCTATGAACATTAAAAAGGTACAAGTACGTTGGTTGTTTAAAATGGCATGGCGTGATGCAAAGGCTAGTAAAGTACGCCTATTGTTATTTATGGCATCTATTATTTTGGGAATAGCGGCTGTGGTTTCTATACAGTTATTTAGCACCAATTTAAAGGATAATATCCAAAGGCAATCCAAAACCTTAATGGGTGCCGATTATATAATTGATGCCAGACAAATACCAACCGAAAGAGCGCAAGTCATCATTGATTCCTTACAACCGAATGCTTCAGAAGTGAACTTTGTTTCTATGATTGCTTTTCCAAAAAATGGCGGTACCAAATTAGTCAAAGTGCAAGGGATGGAAGGGGATTTTCCATTTTACGGAAATATACATACAGAACCGGCGGATGCTGCAAGTAATTATCAAGCGTCTGGTGGCGCATTAGTAGATGCTACTTTATTGTTGCAATACAACATACAACCAGGAGATTCCATTAAAATTGGGCAAATTACGCTACCCATTGCAGGTGCTTTAAAATCCATGCCTGGAAATTCTGCTGTTTCTAGCTCTGTAGCACCTCCAGTAGTTATTCCATACCGTTTTATTGCAGCTACCGAATTGCTTCAGTTTGGAAGTAGAAAAGAATATCAATATTTTTATAAAGTTTCCGATACGGTAAACTTAAAACGTTTAGAAGATAAAATAGGACCGTTACTAGATTTAGAAAGCGCCGATTTAGATACGCATACAAGTACTACCCGACGTTTAGGTAAACGTTACGATAATGTGGGTAAATTCTTGAATTTAGCAGCATTTATTGCATTATTACTTGGTTGTATTGGTATTGCTAGTTCGGTACATATTTATATTAAAGAGAAATTAAAACCCATAGCCATTTTAAAATGTATGGGGGCATCCAGATTACAAAGCTTTCTCATTTTCCTGATTCAAATTGCAGGTATCGGAATCCTTGGTGGTATTATAGGATCGTTGCTAGGTATTGGATTACAAGCTATATTTCCATATTTGTTACAAGACTTTTTACCTTTTGCTTTGGAAATTAAAATCACTGCACAACCCATTTTAATTGGTGTGCTTTTAGGACTGTTTATGTCCGTTTTATTTGCGCTCTTGCCATTACTTCGTACTTGGTATGTTTCCCCATTAGACGTCTTACGTGTAGATGAAAATGGATCTCAAGAACCAAAAAAGATACGATTTCTGGTATACGGAATCCTTTTAGTATTTCTGTTTTTATTTTCCTTTTGGTTAATTAAAGATGCGCTGTATGCATTGGTTTTTATTATAGCTACAGTATTCACTTTTACTATGTTGGCAGCAGTGGCTTTAGGTTTTATAAAAACCATAAAACGATTTTTTCCAAAACACTGGAGTTTTACGATGCGCCAAAGTTTACTCAACCTTTTTAGACCCAATAACCAAACCGTTGTTTTAGTCGTTGCTATTGGTTTGGGTACGTTTTTAATCAGTACGTTATATTTTACCAAAGACATTCTATTAGCAAAAACAGAAGTTGGGCAGACAGATCAAAATGCCAATATTATCATCTTAGATGTGCAACCAGAACAGCGCGATGCCGTTGCGGAAAGCATTACTACTAAAAACTTAACTGTACTTAGTAACATTCCTTTGGTTACCATGCGTATGCAAAGCATTAAGGGGAAATTAGTGAATACGCTGCGTCAAGATAGCACAAGACAAATAAAGGGTTGGATTTTAAATCATGAGTTTAGAACCACCTATCGGGATTCGCTGATAGCATCTGAAGAATTACTTGAAGGTGCGTGGCGTTCCAACTTGAAACCCGAAGAACCTATTGTGATTTCCATTTCCGATAATTTAGCGTTTGATGCTAATTTAGCCGTTGGTGATCCTGTGGTTTTTAACGTGCAAGGTGTTTTGATGGAAACAACTGTTGGGAGTATTCGAAAAGTAGATTGGTCACAAATACAACTTAATTTCTCCATTGTATTTCCCGCTGGTGTTTTAGAACAAGCACCACAATTTAACGTGCTTACCACTTTTGTTCCAGATGATGCAAGTTCTGCAGGATTACAGCAAGACTTAGTAGCCAAGTTTCCGAATGTATCCATAATTGATTTACGACAAATATTTACTGTTGTAGATAATATATTAGATAAGGTATCTTGGGTTATTAATTTTATGGCGTTTTTCAGTATTTTTACTGGTATTATTGTGTTGATTGGCTCGGTACGAACCAGTAAATACCAACGTATTAAAGAGAGTGTTTTGTTGCGAACATTAGGTGCTAAAAACAAACAAATCTTGCAAATTTCAGCCTTCGAATATCTCTTTTTAGGACTTCTAGGAAGTTTGGTTGGCTTGCTATTGGCATTGCTTAGTAGCCTGTGTTTGGCGCTATTTGTTTTTAAAGAACCCTTTATACCATCACCAATTCCATTTTTAATCTTTTTACCAGGAATTACACTACTCGTTTTGGGAATAGGATTAAGCAATATTCAAACGGTATTGCGTAGTTCACCATTGGAAGTTTTACGAAGGGAAGGTTAAATTTTGGTAAGCTTTTACAATAGATTATCCCATTTCAGGTTTCTAAGTCAATTTATATCCTGTGGGATTGAGATACGGATTCCGCTGTATTGTACTGTATTGCGTTAGGAAACTTCCGTTTTGTGCCCTTCTATGTTCTTGTTTTAGAAGTGTTTGCGCAACTCCTTCGTTCATTTGTTACCCGTAGGAGATGTAAAACTTCCTATAAGAACGCAGTACCCTGTGTGTGGCATGCCTAATTATTACAAAGGTTGGTTACTATGGACTAGCATGCACTATATATGGCTTTACTATGAAGTATCTATGAAGTATCTATGAAGTATTTATGGAGTAACTATGCAGTAGCCGTTTCGTGCCAATTCTTATTTTATGAAAACTTTAACATTTGCTAGATGCTTTTTGGTATGTAGTTTGTAATCTGCTAGTTAGACACAATATATTTTCCTACAAAATTCTTTACGTTTTTCAAAAAGGCCATTTTGATTATTAGAGATTTCCTAATTAGAAATTCTCGAAACTAAGGTTCCCGGTAACTCGGGATTTAAAAATTGTTTAACTAGAACTTTATATTTCATGAAGTTCACAAAATTTAGAAATCATGGCAAAACAAAAAGGATTTATTAAGTTAAAAGGTAGCTTGGGAGGACTTACTTTTTACAAGAACAATGGAAAAGATTTAATTAGAACTGCAGGTGGCATTGACAAAAGTAGGATTGAAAAAGACCCTGCATTTAAGCGTACTCGTGAAAACATGAGTGAGTTTGGAGGTGCTGCAAGTGTTGGCAAAGCACTACGACAAGGTTATGCTAGTATTATTAAAAGCATGAGTGATAGTAGTGTAACCGGACGACTTACTGGTATTATGAAACGTATAAACTCTTTAGGAGCAGGAAAACGTGGCCAGCGTATTTTTGAAATACTAACAAATAAGGCAGTATTAGAAGGTTTTGAATTTAACAAAGCTGCACCATTGGATGCTATTTTTTATGCACCAAATGTGGTACCTGCTTTAGATGCCAATAGAAGTATTGCTACTTGGGAAGTGCCTGATTTTAATACTAGTACTTATATACAGGCACCAGAAGGCGCAACGCATTTTAAATTGGTATTAGCCAGCACGGTATTAAGTGATTATACTTTTAATACTACTTCAAAAAAGTATGAAGCCACGAATAGCGATGACAATGAAACTAATGGTATTGCTTTTAGTACAGAAATACCAATAGAAGGGATGGTAGGCGCAGACACTACTTTAACTGTAGATTTAGGTTTTACTGCTGCATTACCAGCTACTGTTGCTGTTATTAATGCCATTGGTATTATTTTTTACCAAGAGATAAATACCTTGTTTTATGAATTAGCAAGTGATAATGCGATGAAAATAGCAAGTATTGGATAAAAGCTACATTTCGTTTTAAAAGCATAAGGTTTGTAGGAAGAACCTTTGTGTGAGAAAAGCAATCTTAAATATTTATTTAGGGTTGCTTTTAGCTTTATGGTGTTTTTTATGTTTATGTTTTTTTATTGTTTTTGTTATGGACTATTCTAATTTTTAGAGGATTACGGATTCCCGTAAAATGTTTTCTGTAATGTTCCTTATTTTTGAATGCATTATAAATCCTTAAAATTCCATACAATATGAAAATTGAAGCAATTAAGCCTGGACCTAAGCCTAAAAAGAAAGATGGTAGCCTTGATAAAAGAAGAAGAGATAACAAGAATACACCAGGAAACAAACCTTCGTTAAAACCAAGTACATCTACTAAAAATG
>JAGPUY010000033.1 GCA_018067265.1 Oceanihabitans sp.
CGTGCTGCTTCAATTTCGGTATACATATCTGCTAATTTAAAAGCAATAGCTTGATGGTTGCAAATTTCGGTACCAAAAGCTTTACGTTCTTTCGAATATTTTAAAGCCAATTCATATGCACCAGCTGCAATTCCTAGAGCCTGAGCAGCAATTCCAATACGTCCACCAGATAAGGTTTTCATAGCGAATCTAAAACCAGATCCATCCTCACCAATTCTATTTTCTTTAGGAACTTTTACATCATTAAATTGTAAGGTATGTGTATCACTTCCGCGAATTCCTAATTTATCTTCTTTAGGTCCAATATCGAAACCAGGCATTCCTTTTTCAAGAATAAAGGCATTAATTCCATGGGAGCCTTTATGGTTATCTGTTTGGGCAATTACGATATAAATTCCTGCACGTCCACCATTCGTAATCCAGTTTTTTGTTCCGTTAATCACATAGTGATCTCCTTTATCTATTGCGGTTGTTTTTTGCGAAGTTGCATCACTACCAGCTTCTGGTTCACTTAAACAAAAAGCGCCAATTTCTTCTCCAGTAGCAAGTTTTGTTAAGTATTTTTGTTTTTGTTCTTCATTAGCGTAGTATTCCAAGCCATAACAAACTAAAGAGTTGTTTACAGAAACCATTACAGAAGCAGATGCATCAATTTTAGAAAGTTCTTCCATAATTAGTACATATGAAATGGCATCCATTCCGCTTCCGCCATATTTAGGATCTACCATAATTCCCATAAAACCAAGATCTCCCATTTTTCTAACTAATTCCTGCGGGAAAGTCTGTGCATTGTCACGTTCTATAACTCCTGGAAGTAATTCGTTTTGTGCAAAATCGCGAGCTGCATCGCGAATCATGATATGTTCTTCTGTTAGGCTAAAATCCATAATTTTATTTAAATGTTTTTATGATAAAAAATGAGTACAAATATAAGTTTTTAATGGCATATTTTCAATAGAGATTACTATTTTTACATAATATGACAAAGAGGGAATATAAAATTGTAGGAGTTATGTCTGGAACATCATTAGATGGAATAGATTTAGCCTACATAACTTTTAATTTCGATACCACTTGGAAGTTTAAAATAGAATGCTGTAATACCATTAGCTATTCGGAAGAATGGTTAGATATCCTGAAACATTTGGTTGGTCGTTCTTCGGAAGAATTACAACAGATTGACATTAATTATACGGCACACGTAGCAGAAGTAATTACTGCTTTTATTGCAGAAAACAATATTCAAGACATAGATGCTATTTGTTCTCATGGGCATACCGCATTGCATCGCCCAAAAAATAGTTTAACGTATCAAATTGGAAACTTAAAAGAATTAGCCACTTTAACGAAGCATAAAGTAGTTTGCGATTTTAGAGTGCAAGATGTAGCTCTTGGTGGTCAAGGTGCACCATTAGTGCCAATTGGCGATCAATTGTTGTTTTCAGAATATGACTATTGTTTAAACTTAGGCGGATTTGCAAATGTTTCCTATTTAGAGAACCAAAAGCGGATTGCTTATGATATTTGTCCGGCAAATATTGTTTTAAATAAGTATTCCAATATGCTAGGCTTAGCTTATGATGATAAAGGAGAAATTGCAAAATCTGGTGCTTTTTTAGATCAGTTAGAAACCGAATTGCAAAATTTACCATTCTATAAACAAAGTCCGCCAAAATCCTTAGGATTAGAATGGGTGGAAACCAAAATTTTTCCAAAATTAGAAGCTTCAAAGCATAAAGAAGCAGATGTACTTCACACCTTTACAGAACATATTGCGAATCAAATAGCAGCGAGTTTTAAAACCGGAACTAAAATTTTAGTAACTGGAGGTGGCGCTTATAATGATTATCTTATGTCTAGAATTAATTCTAAAAAAAAATTAAATCTTAAGATACCTTCCAAAGAATTAATAGAGTTTAAAGAAGCGCTAATTTTTGGTTTTTTAGGGGTATTAAAAATGCGGGATGAAGTAAATTGTTTAGCTAGTGTAACAGGAGCGAAACAAGATCATAGTAGTGGGGAAATTTATCTTCCTTAAAAATATTATAAATTTAGAATAAAGCACTTTTTGTTTTTTATATTTGTTTAACAAACAACGAACCATATTAATGAAAGATTTACTTAGTAAATACGAAAATAAAGAACCCGAAATAGTTTTTAATTGGAAAGATCCAGAAACAGATGCAGAGGGTTGGACAGTAATAAACTCCCTTCGTGGAGGAGCAGCTGGTGGCGGAACCAGAATGCGTAAAGGGTTGGATATGAACGAAGTTTTATCTCTAGCCAAAACCATGGAAGTGAAATTTACTGTTTCCGGACCAGCAATTGGAGGTGCAAAATCAGGTATTAATTTCGACCCAAGCGACCCAAGAAAAAAAGGTGTTTTAGAGCGTTGGTATAAAGCAGTATCTCCATTACTTAAAAGTTATTATGGTACAGGAGGCGATTTAAATGTAGACGAAATTCATGAAGTAATCCCAATTACTGAAGAAAGTGGTGTTTGGCATCCGCAAGAAGGTGTCTTTAATGGCCATTTTAAACCAACCGAAGCAGACAAGATTAATAGAATCGGACAATTACGTCAAGGTGTAATTAAAGTGATTGAAAACCCAAACTTCTCTCCTAGTGTAACTAGAAAATATACAATAGCAGATATGATTACAGGTTTTGGTGTTGCTGAAGCCGTAAAACAATATTATACTATTTATGGAGGATCTGTTGTTGGAAAAAAAGCAATAGTTCAAGGTTTTGGTAACGTAGGTTCTGCAGCAGCATTCTATTTGGCGCAAATGGGAGCAAAAGTTGTAGGTATTATTGATCGCGAAGGTGGTTTAATAAAGGAAGACGGTTTTTCTTTTGAAGAAATTACTTCGTTGTTTTTAAATAAAGATGGAAATACCTTAGTAGCAGATACTCTTATTCCTTTTGATGAAATTAATGATAAAATTTGGTCACTAGAAACACATATATTTGCACCTTGTGCAGCTTCAAGACTAATTACACAAGATCAAATTGATCAAATGATCGATACAGGATTAGAAGTTATTTCTTGTGGTGCAAATGTACCATTTGCAGATAAAGAAATCTTTTTTGGTTCTATTATGGAACATACTGATAATCGCGTAAGTCTGATCCCAGATTTTATTTCAAACTGCGGTATGGCAAGAGTTTTTGCATACTTTATGGAACGTAAAGTACAAATGACAGATGAAGCTATTTTTAATGATACTTCAGAAAGTATTAAAAAAGCAATCCAAAACGTACATAACAAGAACCAATCAAAAACCGGGATTAGTGCAACGGCTTTCGAAATAGCATTAAGCCAACTTATATAACACACTTTTATGGAAACAGTAATTATTTTAGTATTTGTATTAGGCTATTTGGCTATTACTTTAGAGCATAGCATTAAGATTGATAAATTAATTCCGGCTTTAGTCATGATGGCTATTTGTTGGGCTTTAATTGCTTTAGGAATTGATAGTTTTCCGCAGTGGTTTGATTCTGCCAAACACCATTTAATGGATAATTTTGGATTGCTTGGGCATGAAGAAAAAATGCACATGATGGAAGAAACATTATTACATCATTTAGGTAAAACAGCAGAGATATTAGTATTCCTTTTAGGTGCAATGACTATTGTCGAAATTATAGATTACTTTGATGGTTTTGCTACTATTAAAGGCTTTATTAAAACAAAAAAGAAATCTAAAATCTTATGGATTTTTGCCTTTTTAGCTTTTATCCTTTCTGCAATCATAGATAACTTAACAGCAACTATTGTTTTAATATCCATACTTCAAAAAATAGTAAAAGATAGAGATGTACGTATCTGGTACGCAGGTTTAATTATTATAGCTGCAAATGCTGGTGGTGCATGGTCTCCAATTGGTGACGTTACAACAACCATGCTTTGGATTGGTAAAAAAGTAACTACAGGACATTTAATAGGTTACCTATTTATTCCGTCGTTATTATGTATGCTAGTTCCTACATTTATTGCTTCTTTTTTACCAGCTTTTAAAGGGGATTTAGAAACGGTAGAAGAAGATAGCGATAAACCTAAAAGTAAGTACAGTGCAACCATGTTATATCTTGGTTTAGCAGGGATTGTTTCCGTGCCAATTTTTAAAACAGTAACGCATTTGCCTCCTTATGTTGGTATGATGTTGGCTTTAGGTATCGTTGCTATTTTTGCTGAAATCTATAGTAATTCTAAATTTAGTATTTCTAGTCCGGATTCGGCAGAAAGTGATGCACATGCACACCATAGTCCAGTACACCATTCGCTTTCTAAAATAGAAATGCCAAGTATTTTATTCTTCTTAGGGATTTTAATGGCTGTTGCAGCTCTTGAATCTTTAGGAATTCTATTCGGTTTTGCTACAACTTTACAAGACACTATGCCAATGTTAGGTACCGAGTTGCACCATGGTGGTGTTTCCGATTTAGTAGTCTTGTTATTAGGAGTAGGATCTGCAGTTATAGATAACGTTCCATTAGTAGCAGCAAGTTTAGGTATGTTCTCAGAGCCTATGGATAATGAGCTTTGGCACTTTATTGCATACTCTGCAGGAACAGGTGGATCTATGTTAATTATCGGTTCTGCTGCAGGAGTAGTTGCAATGGGAATGGAGAAAATAGATTTCTTCTGGTATGTGAAAAAGATATCTTGGTTGGCATTAATCGGTTTCCTTGTAGGATCTGCCGCATTTATGGTAACAAGAACTTTATTTTAATCAAAAAATAATTCCTCGAGTTTTTTATTCGAGGATTCCATTAAAATTGTCATTGCCGCGAAAGCGAGAATCTATAATAAAGATTCTTTAAAAAATATTTATTATACTTAAGTAAAAATATCAACGTTAATACATTAGCCAAAACAATTTTTTATGTTAAATACAATATTGCAAGATGCACAAGAAGGTGCAGAATTATTAGCAGATGGAGAGTCTGCTAAAAAAACACTTTCCATAATAGAACTAATCTCAAGTGGAGGTACCGCAGGAATGATAATTATGGCCCTACTATTTGTGTTACTTATAGTTGCTATCTATATTTATTTTGAAAGACTATTCGCTATTAAGGCCGCATCACAAGTAGATGCTAATTTTATGAATCAAATAAAAGACCATGTTTCTAATGGGAAAGTAGATGCCGCACAAATGTTATGTGCACAGCAAAACTCGCCAGTTTCTAGACTAATAGGAAAAGGAATTAGTAGAATTGGTAAACCATTAGAAGATATTAATACTGCTATTGAAAACGCAGGAAGACTAGAGATTTACGGATTAGAAAAAAACGTTAGTGTACTGGCAACCATTTCAGGAGCAGCACCAATGATTGGTTTTCTTGGTACCGTAATAGGAATGATACTTTCTATATTCGAAATCGCAAATTCGGGAGGATCCATAGATATTAAAACACTTGCAGATGGTTTATATACCGCTATGACAACAACTGTTGGAGGTCTTATTGTTGGTATTATCGCTTATGTTTCCTATAACCATTTAGTTGTGAAAACAGATAAGGTAGTTTACCAAATGGAAGCAAATTCTTTAGAGTTTTTAGATCACTTAAACGAACCAACTTAATATGAATTTAAGAGGAAGAAATAAAGTAACACCAGAATTTAATATGTCGTCTATGACAGACATCGTATTTCTGTTGCTCATATTTTTTATGATTGCATCTACACTTGTTTCCGCGGAAGCTATAGATTTACTATTACCAAAATCTTCAAGCAAAACAACGCAAACAAAAAATGTATCTGTAAGCGTAGATAAAGACGTGAACTATTATGTAGATATGAAAAAAGTATCTAAAGATAATCTCGAAGCAGAAGTAATCGCAAAAGTAGGAGACACAGATACACCATCTATTACTATTCGTTCCGACCAAGATGTAGAAATGAAACACGTAGTGTTTATAATGGATATTGCGAATAGAAATAAAATCAAATCCACTTTAGCAGTAAAGTCACAGTAATAATAAAAACACCTTTTCTATTTTTAGGAAAGGTGTCTTTAGCTTTTATTAGCTGAATAATTTAAGTTTTGAATACACATTCAATAAAAGCATAATGAAATATTTCACAACTAAACATGAGAAGAATGCAGCAAAAATAACAACATTAATAATGTTGATTTTTGTTTTGTTGCTTTTCGTTGTTGGTCAAGAATATCAAGAAGAACCTGAAGAATTTGGAGTAGCAATAAACTTTGGTAGTGCGGCGCCAGTTGGAGGAAATGTACAACCCAATAAACCCGTAGTAGAAGAAAAAGCTCCTGAAGAAGCTACAGAAGATGAAATTGAAGAAGAAGCAATAGAAGAAGCCAAAGCAGAGGAAGAAAGAATTAATGAAGAGTTGCTAAAAGAAGAGCAATTAAAAGAAGAAAAAGCAGCAGCAGCAGAAAAAGCACTTAAAGAAAAAGAAGAAGCTAAAAAAGAAGCAGCAGAAGCTGAAAAAATATTAAAAGAAGAAGCCGAAGAAGCTGCGCGTTTAAAAACCGAAAAAGAAGCAAAGCAAAAAGAAGTAACTGACGCCAAAGCAAAAGCTGCAAAAGAGGCTAAGGAAGCTAAAGACGCGAAAGAAGCCAAAGACGCTAAAGATGCAAAAGATAAGGCCGTAGCAGCAGCGAAAGCAAAAGCAGATGCCGCAGAAAAATTAAAAAAAGAAAGCGAAGCAAAGGCTAAAGCAGCAGCAGATGCGAAAGTAGCGGCGGCAAAAGCAAAAGCAGAATCAGATGCTAAAGCAGCAGCAGCAAAGGCGAAATCGGATGCCGAAGCAAAAGCAAGAGCGAACGCCAAAGCGGCAGCAGACGCTAAAGCAGCTGGAGAAGCAAAGGCAGCAGCAGATGCAGCAGCTAAAGCCAAAGCAAATGCTGGAGGAGGTGAAACTTCCTTTGCATTGATTGAGAATGTACCAATTTATCCGGGTTGTGAAGGTGGAACTAATGCCACTAGAAAACAATGTATGAGTGATAAAATCAAAGAGTTTATCATGAATAATTTTGATACCGACTTAGCTGCAGATTTAACAGGAGTTCAAAAAATCAATATCTCATTTAAAATTAATACTTCCGGTAATGTAGTAAGTATTGGTGCAAGAGCTGCAGATCCTAAATTAGAAGCAGAAGCAAAACGAGTGACTAGATTACTTCCTAAAATGAAACCAGGTATGCAACAAGGTAGTCCAGTAACCGTTTCCTATGGCTTGCCAATTAGAATTAAAATGAGCGAATAGTTTTTATACGCTTCATCTTGTAAGCATGATATCTAAATGAAATACCTTAATACCAAACACGAAAAAGATTCCGCAAAAATAACAACGCTTGTTGCGTTAATCGTGTTATTGCTCATTTTTGTGGTAGGTCCAAAATATATGGATCCTCCAGAAGAGTATGGTGTTGCAGTAAATTTTGGAACTACAGATTTTGGTAGCGGAAAGGTACAGCCTACAAAACCAATTAAATCCGAAGACTTAGACATAAATAAGCCGCCAGAAACAGAACCTACCAAAGCAGAACCTACCAAAGCCGCGCAAGCTACAGAAGAAGTTTTAACCCAAGAAACCGAAGAAGCGGTTGCCATACAAAAACAAAAAGACGCAGTAGCAAAAGCAAAGGCAGCTGCCGATGCGAAAGCGAAAGCCGAAGCCGATAGAATTGCAAAAGAAAAAAGAGAACAAGAAGAGAAAAAGAAAAAGCTAGATGCTTTAATTGGTGGCGTTAGTAATTCCGAAGGAAGCGAAACAGGAAGTGAAGGTGATGATGATAAAGCGGGAGATAAAGGACAATTAAATGGCGATCCATATGCGC
>JAGPUY010000013.1 GCA_018067265.1 Oceanihabitans sp.
GAGCATGATTTAGATAATGAGGTTATTCAGCAAGCGGAAATTCAGGTGAAATATGCGGGTTATATCGCTAAAGAAAAATTGAATGCGGACAAGTTAAATAGGTTAGAGAATATTAAAATACCAGAAGGTTTCGATTATTCTAAATTACAATCTATGAGTTTGGAAGCGCGTGAGAAATTGAATAAAATTCAACCAGTAACCATTTCACAAGCCTCTAGAATTAGTGGGGTTTCACCAAGTGATATTTCTGTTTTATTGGTATACATGGGAAGATAGTATGGCTGTAAAAGGAAGCCTTTCTTTTTATGTTCCACGTGGAACATGTCGTTTTTGTAATTCCATTTTGAACTAAAACACTTGAAAATTATACTATGAAACTACACCTATTATTTGTTCTGTTTCTTGTTTTGTTTGTGTCTTGTATTCCTATAAAATCGGTCCAAGATATTAGCGGTTATCACATCATTGAAGGAAGCAAAAAAGGAGGTGCTGATTTTAAAAACAAAAACGTTTTTAGCTTTCAAATTTATAAAGGAAAGCGTGCATTCGATAAATATTTAGAAGAACGCTTTGAAGATACTCCTGGTTTTTCTACATCTAATTTTATTGTAGAAATAGAAGATGTGCCATTTACAATTCGTGTTTTAAGTAAACAAGAAACAAATCAATATTTAGATTTTACGGATTATATTTTTGAAAAGGAAGATCCAGAATTAGTAAAGAAAGGTAAAAAGAAACAGTTTATTTATATCGTTGCGAATGATGAAAATGGGGAAGATGCTTTAAGTACAAATTCATTTTATAGGTACATTGTTTCAAAATATTTAGACGATATGCGAATGCGTTTTAAAGCGTATTAATATATTTGAAAATTAAAAGAATCCACAAAAACATATTTATTTCTCCGTGAAAACTTGTTTCCATATGTATTGCAAATGAAAGAAAATAACATGCCTTTAAAAGTAAAAGATTATTCTGTTTCTGGCGAAACATTTGAATTAGTAGAAAACCAAACTTATGGTTTTTTAGAAACGATTCCGCAACCAAAAGAAGCAAAGCTTTCTGAATATTATAAAACGGAAGACTATATTTCGCATACAGATTCCAAAAGAAATGTACTTGAAAAAGTATATCATGTGGTTCGAAATATTTCTTTAAAACGTAAATTGAAACTTATTAATTCGTTTTCCGTTACAAATCTAGAGCATAATAATTCCGAAGAAAAAAACCTTTTAGATGTTGGTTGTGGTACAGGAGATTTTTTAAGCGTAGCCCAAAATAACAATTGGCAGGTTTCTGGAATAGAACCAAATCAAGAAGCAAGAGATATTGCAAATAGAAAAACGAGTCATGCGGTTTATAAAACCGAACAGTTATTAGCCTTTAAAAAAGATAGTTTTGATGTTATTACGCTTTGGCATGTATTAGAACATGTACCAAATTTGGAAGAGCAAGTTTCTATTTTTAAAAGTTTATTAAAAGAAAATGGCACTTTAATTATTGCAGTACCTAACTATAAAAGTTATGATGCAATACATTATAAAAACTTTTGGGCAGCTTTAGATGTGCCAAGACACCTTTGGCATTTTAATCAAGATTCTATTTCTGCACTTTTTGCTAAAGAAAACATGAAAGTTGTAAAAACACTTCCTATGCAATTTGATGCGTATTATGTAAGTCTACTTTCTGAAAAATATAAATCTGGACTTATGAATCCTTTTAAAGCTTTTTGGTTCGGATTTGTTTCTAATTTGAAAGCAAGACGTTCTGGAGAGTATTCTTCCTTAATTTATGTGCTTAAAAACAACTAATTCTTCTTTGCGGAGCTATAAATCGAGTTTTGTATCTAAAAACAACAGAATACATCTTGATTTTTTAAAAAGGCCTTAAAATGCTTTATATGAAGTGGTTCTTAATAGGTTTCAATTATAGAGTTTAATATAAGTATAAATATATTTTATACAAGTAATTTCCTTTCCTTTTTTTACATTTGCGCAGATTAAAAAAATATAAAATCACATACCATGAAAAAAATAATTTTAGCACTTGTAACCGTTTTCGTTTTTACTTCTTGTGAGCAACAAAAAATTGCTTTTATAGATAATGGAGAATTGATAAATGAATATCAAGGGAAAAAAGACATTGAAGCAAAGTTTAAAATTAAAGACGAGGCTTTTAAAAAGAATACAGATAGTTTAGCAAGCGGTTTTCAAATCGAAGCAAAAGCTTTTGAACTTGCAGCAGCAAAAATGTCTCAAAGTAAGCAACAAGAAAAATACCAAGAGTTAATGCAGAAGCAACAAGGTTTGCAAAGACAAGTGCAAATGCAACAACAAACAATGCAACAAGAATTTCAAGTAGAAATTGATTCTGCTATTGTTAAAGTAAAAGAATTTGTAACAGATTACGGAAAGAAAAATGGTTACACGTATATTTTAGGTAAAAATGAAGCGGGTAGTGTAATGTATGGTAGCGAAGCTAACGATATTACAAAAGTAGTTACCGAAGCTTTAAATGCTACGTACACGAAATAAGATAACAACAGTTATTGTTTTAAAGTCAAGCTTACGCTTGGCTTTTTTTATGTAGTAATCTGGTTAGTTTTATAGATAAATCTGTAAGTATAATCTTAGAATTTCCGTTACGTTCTATATGGTAAATAGCATCTTGTAACTCATTCGATATTTCCAAAATGTTGTTTCCATGTATAAAAGGAGCAAAGTTTTCTAGTTTGAATTTTTCCGTTTTAGGCTCAAAATATACTAGTTCATTCGCGTTATAATTCAATAATAATGCTTGTCTGAAAAAGTCAATACAAAACTGAAGAAATTGTTTTTGTGTTTCTCTTCCCGTTTTAGCAATATCTTCACTCCAGGAAATTAAATCATGAATAGCTGCTTTATTTCCTTTTGCTTTAAAAGCGCTTCTAATCCAAAATATAAACCACGTTTCAAACTGTATATCTTCACTATCTTGGTATACTAAATCGCAAGCTTTGTTGTAGTTTCCGTTTGCTTGATGTGCAATTTTTGTTGCTACAGAATCGTCTAAATTATATTGTTTTATTAACCCTTCTTTTACATCGTTCTCTGCCAAAGGAGGAAAGTGTAAAATTTGGCAACGGGATTTAATGGTGTTAATGATTTGCTCTTCATCTTCTGCAATAAGAAGAAATATCGTTTTGTTTGGTGGCTCTTCAATTAGTTTTAAAAGCTTGTTCGAAGCAGCAGTATTCATCTTTTCTGCCATCCAAATGATCATTATTTTATAACCACCTTCATAAGATTTTAAGGCAAGTGATTTTACCACCTGAAGCGCTTCCTCTACACCAATTTGACCTTGCTTGTTATCGACACCAAGTAATTTGTACCAATCAAATAGATTGCCATAAGGTTGCTCTTTTAATAGTTGTCTCCATTCTTCTAAATAGTAACTAGAAACGGGTTTGCTTTTTACTTTATCACTGGTAGTAACAGGAAAAGCAAAGTGAAGATCTGGATGGGAAAGGTTATTGAATTTAAGATTACAAGCCGCGTTTCCGTTGGTGTTTTCTTTCTCTGTATTACCACATAGAACGTATTGTGCATAAGCAATAGCCATTGGTAGCGTTCCAGAACCTTCTGGGCCTACAAATAATTGTGCATGTGCAATTCTACCATTATCAGCACTTTGTGTTAAATGGTTTTTTATATGTTCTTGTCCTAAAATATCACTAAAAAGCATAAGGCAAATATAGTTTTTATCCTTAAAAGGAAACATAAAAGCAAACTTCAATTTTAAAGAAAATGGAAGGAGCTTATAGTGAATTAAAGCTGTAAAAGAATTGAAAACAACGATTAAATACCAAAAACATGGATAAAGTGTATTTATTTCTTATCTTGTCAATCCCAAATCCCTACCTAAAATGAAAAACCTACTTAAATGCAGCTTTGCTGTACTTATTGTGTTTTCTACAAATGCACAAAAGTTAGAAACTTTAGAACTTATTCAAGAACGCCCTTTAAGTACACAAAAAGAATTTTATATTCAAGGCGATGCTATCGCTATTGGTAATAATATTTTAAGCGAGCATGCTAATGAAGACTATAATGAAATAGGCTTGATTAATGACAGAGTAGAAATGAAATATGTAGATATAGACAATGAAAAAGATACCTTTAGCTCTAGTGCTGCAGCATTGCAATTACCACAAAACGCAAATAAAATAAAGTTTGCAGCCTTATATTGGAGTGCGACTTATGGTTTTAAAAAAGGCCAATACAAAGTGGTAAACAGCAAAATGGTTGTGAAAGGAAAAGGAGAAAGAGACACTACATTTAATCATATAAAATTTAAAACGCCAAATCAAGGATATACAGACGTAAAAGGAGAAGTGCTTTTTGATGGTCACGATAAAAAATTCTTCGCAGGAAATTCTCCTTATGTTTGCTATGCAGAGGTAACTTCTATCTTGCAAAATAACAATACAAATGGATACTTTACCGTTGCAAATGTAAGAGCAACCGAAGGCGTAATTACTGGCGGGAGTTCTGCTGGTTGGGTTTTATATGTGGTTTATGAACAAGCAGACGCGACTCCTAAATACATAAGAACGCATCACGGCTTATCTCTCTTAAATAAAGAACCATTGGATCTTAATTTCAATAATTTTAAGACGAAAGAACTTGGTGAGATTGCTGCAAGTATTACCATGGCAGCTATTGAAGGTGATGCCAAGCTAAAAACAGACAAATGTGCTATTTTTAGTGAGAAAGAAAATCGGTTTATTAACATGCGTTCGGACTTAAGACCAGAATCCAATTTCTTTAATAGTAAGATCACAAATAATGAAGAATATGTAACCGAAAGACTTCCTAAAAGCGAGAATACCTTGGGATTCGATCTTGTAACATTTAATATTCCTAATGCTAATAATGCTTTATTAGGGAATAATCAAAAGCAATTAGATTTTAAAGTCTACACCAAAGCAGATCGGTTTTATATGTTTTTTACTGCTTTTAAAACAGATATTAGTGAAAGTTGTTATATCGAAAACAACCTAGAAAACAACGACTTATTGGTTACAGTAGATGTCTTAAAAGAAGCAAAACCAGTGGTTGGTAACATAGAAGACGAAGAGTAAAAAACGATTAATTCGTATAGTAATAAAAATATTGCGCATATTATTTATTTTGAAGACCTTTAGCATTCAAAATAATATGCGTAATTTTTATATATAACAGAAATGAAAACACTAAACGACTTCCACTTTAAAGACAAAAAAGCATTAATACGAGTAGATTTTAATGTACCATTAAATGAAAATTTTAAAGTCACAGATGCTACTAGAATACGTTCTGCGAAACCAACCATTATTAAAGTTTTAGAAGATGGAGGAAGCTGTATTTTAATGTCGCATTTAGGAAGACCAAAAGGGGTTCAAGACGAATTTTCTTTACGTCATATTGTAAATGAAATTGAAGAAATCATCGGTGTAGAGACAAAGTTTGTTTCTGATTGTGTTGGTAAGGATGCGGAAGAGGCTGCAAAAAACTTAAAACCAGGCGAAATCCTGTTATTAGAAAATTTACGTTTTCATGAAGAAGAAACAGCAGGAGATAAAGATTTTGCAGAAGGACTTTCCAAATTAGGAGATATTTATGTAAATGATGCTTTTGGTACAGCACATCGCGCGCATGCTTCCACAACGGTTGTTGCTCAGTTTTTTCCAGAAAAAAAATGTTTTGGTTATTTATTAGCGCAAGAAATAGAAAGTATTAAAAAAGTAATGGAAACGGGAGAAAAACCGGTTCTTGCTATTTTAGGAGGCGCGAAAGTATCTTCAAAAATCACAATTATTGAAAACATTTTAGATAAAGTAGATCATTTAATCATTGGTGGAGGAATGAGTTTTACTTTTATTAAAGCACAAGGCGGACAAGTAGGAGATTCTATTTGTGAAGACGATAAAATGCCACTAGCTTTAGAAATTTTAAAACAAGCAAAAGAAAAAGGAGTTCAAATTCATATTCCTGTAGATGTTTTGGCTGCTAATGCTTTTAGTAACGATGCAGAAACACAGGTTTGTGATATAGATAAAATTCCAGACGGTTGGCAAGGTTTAGATTGCGGACCAAAATCGAAACAAATTTTTAATGATGTCGTATTACAGTGTAAAACGATACTTTGGAATGGTCCTTTAGGTGTTTTTGAAATGGAAAATTTTGCAAGCGGAACTATTGCTTTAGGAGATTCCATTGCAGAAGCAACAAAAAACGGCGCTTTTTCATTAGTTGGTGGTGGTGATTCTGTTGCTGCAGTAAAACAATTTGGCTTTGAAAAGAAAGTGAGTTACGTAAGTACTGGTGGAGGAGCAATGTTAGAAAGCTTAGAAGGAAAAACGCTTCCAGGAATTGCTGCTATTTTAGAATAGTACAAACTTTTTATTTAATAAAACACGAATATAGTATCTTATACGTTACAAGAAGACGCTAATTATATAATCATGCAATTACAAAAACTTTTTTTCTTTGTTTATTTCTTAAGTCTTAGTATGCTTCAAGCACAAGATACTTTACAAGTAGCTACAGAAAATTTACGACTTACAGAACAACAATTAGAAGCGGGGAAAAATTACATTATAGACACTATAGTGGATGGTCAAGCTTACTATAAAAAGGAAATAAAGATTGTTGAAGAACTAGATCTAAACAGCGAACTTTTAGATAATGCACACGCAGCTGAAATTGATGAAAAATGGCTAGAAGAATTATATAGTAATTCTTTGTTCGATACTATTTACAAAACCGTTGGTGCACTAGATTATAAAGATGTTGATTACCCGGAACTATCTACCGAACTATTAAAATCTAGACTTGCAGAGTTAAATGCAAGAACACCTTTTAATGTAGAATATAATCCTTCGTTAGAAAGCGTAATAAAATCTTTTTTAAAGCATAGAAGAAGATCTTTTGAAAAATTAATGGGATTAGGGCATTACTATTTTCCAATGTTTGAACGGGAACTAGATAATTATAACATTCCGTTAGAAATGAAATATCTAGCCATTGTAGAATCTGCTTTAAAACCAAGAGCACGATCTAGAGTTGGTGCAACAGGTTTATGGCAATTTATGTTTGCAACAGGAAAACAATACGGATTAGATGTAAGTTCCTATGTCGATGAGCGTAGTGACCCAATAAAATCTACAGAAGCAGCGTCTAAATATTTGTCTCGACTTTATGAAATTTTTGGGGATTGGGATCTTGCTCTTGCGGCATATAATTCTGGTCCAGGAAACGTAAGTAAAGCCATAAGACGTTCTGGTGGTTATGAGAATTATTGGAATATTCGTCATAATCTTCCACGTGAAACAGCAGGTTATGTACCCGCTTTTTTGGCAACGATGTATATTTTTGAGTTTGCTGAAGAACATGGTTTTAAACCAGTAAAACCAGAATTTCAATATATAGAAACAGATACTGTTCGTGTAAAACACATGATCACCTTAGACCAAGTTAGCGAAGCTACAGGCGTGCAGGTAGAAACGCTTCAGTTTTTAAATCCGTCGTACAAACTAGATATTATTCCTGTGGTAAAAGACGAAAACTATACGTTAAGATTACCTAGAGATGTCGTTGGTAAGTTTGTAAATAACGAAGAAGCTTTCTATACTTTGGCTAAAGCGGAATTTGATAAAAGAGAAAAACAATTACCTCAATTTTTTAATTCGGAAAGTAAAACAAGATATAAAGTACAAAGCGGAGATTACCTCGGAAAAATTGCAAGAAAATTTGGTGTTCGCGTTAGTCAGTTAAAACAATGGAATGGTTTACGAAGTAATAATCTTAAAATAGGACAACGCTTAACTATTTATCCTAGAAACACCGCGGCAACAACAAAAAGTACTCCGAAAAAACAAGCAAAAACCACGATTCCAGCCAACGCTAAAACATATATGGTTAAAAGTGGAGACTCCCTTTGGAGTATTTCTCAAAAATTTCCAGGAACTTCTATTCAAAATATTAGAGATTGGAACGATATTAGTGGTAACAATTTAAAACCAGGAATGAAGCTTGTAGTTTCTAAAAGCTAATACTTCTATAAAAACTAACAATTATGCGTAATTTTCTTTGTATTGCAATGGTAGTACTATTGTTTACATCTTGTGATGATAGTAAATCTTCTAACAAAAGAATCGTTTCGGCATCTTCAGGGACACTTAATAATATTTCTGTAGTTGTAGATAACGATCTTTGGGACGGTGAAGTAGGTGAGTCTATTAGAGGCGTACTTGCTGCTCCAATTTATGGTTTACCACAAGACGAGCCTATTTTTACAATGGCTCAAATTCCGCCACAAGTATTTTCTGGCTTTGTAACCAAAAACAGAACGGTTTTAAAAATCGAAAAAGGAACGGCAGAAGCTGCTGTAAAAATTGCAAGTGATGTGTATGCAAGACCGCAAAAACTGGTTTTAATTACAGGGAAAACAGATGCAGAAATAGTAAAACAAATAAAGGATAATGCTGTTAAAATAGTTGCCGCTTTTAAAAACGAAGAGCTAAAAGAAAAGCAACGAAGAATAAATTTATCTTTAAATAAAACGAATAGCATTGAAGAAAAACTAGGGTTTTCTATAAACTTTCCTACTGCGTATCGAATAGCAAAAGAAGAAAACAATGTGTTCTGGATTCGAAAAGATATTAATACAGGTACGACCAATCTAATGTTATATGCACTTCCGTTTAATGCGATTAAGAAAAACGATAGCTTAATAAATCAGATTATTAAAATTAGAGATTCTGTTAACAAAATTTATATTCCAGGAGCAACAGAAGATGCATATATGGTTACAGAGGATGCATATGCACCTTTTCTTTCGGAAACCATTATAGATAACAAACCAACGATAGAAACCAAAGGTATTTGGGATATGGAAAATGCATTTATGTCTGGACCGTTTGTAAATTATATGATAGAAGATAAAGTAAACGATCGTTATGTCGTTATAGAAGGTTTTGCTTTTGCTCCTTCCGTTTCCAAACGAGATTATATGTTTGAGCTAGAAGCTATTATTAAATCTATAAAAATGGAATAGATTTATTTAAATATACAAAACAAAAAAACCAACGTAATACGTTGGTTTTTTTGTTTTGTATAAAAAAAGAAGGTAATTATTCTTTTTTGTTTTCTTCTTCCTCTTCTTTAGTCGCGTCTTTGAATTCTTTAATTCCACTACCAAGACCACGCATAAGTTCTGGTATTTTTTTACCACCAAAAATTAGTAAAACAACGACAGCAATTAATACTACTTGAGGCCAACCTATAAAAAGAGGTATCATATTTAAAATCATAATCTTTAAATTTAGAGCAAAGTTAATAATTAAAGTTTAATATTATCGTTTAAACCACAACTTTAGTATAATATTAAAGTAAGACTTTATAATTTTATATACTTTTGTTTTAAGCATGAAAAGAAAAAATAACAAAGAAAAAAAAATAGCAAAAAAGTTACTACATAAGTATAGACTAGTTATACTTAATGAAGATACTTTTGAAGAGCGCTTATCCTTTAAACTTACAAGGCTTAATGTGTTTGTTTTACTTGCTATATCATCCATATTATTAATTACGGCAACAACATTTTTTATAGCCTTTACGCCATTAAAAGAATATATTCCTGGTTATTCCTCCACAGCTTTAAAAAAGAAAGCAACTATTTTATACCATAAAACTGATTCTTTAGAAAAAGTAATCGCTGTAAACGAACGTTATTATGCTTCCATAAAAAAAGTATTACATGGTGAATTAAGTAGTGTCAATTTTAATAGAGACTCTATTGTGGAAGCTGCCAAATTAGATATAAGCGAAATAGATCTTGCGCCAACGAAAGAAGATTCTTTATTACGAGAAAAAGTAGATAAAGAAGATAAGTACAATCTTTTTGAGTCGGCAACCTCTAAGGCTAGTTTTGTATTGTTTCCTCCAGTAAACGGAACCATTACAGAGAACTATAATGCCAAAGAAAAGCATTATGCTGTAGATGTTGCGGTTGCTAAAAATACGCCAATTAAAACCACGGCAGATGGTATTGTTATTTTTGCAGAATGGACAACCAAAACGGGACACGTAATTATTGTAGAGCATAGTCATGGATTAATTTCGGTATACAAGCACAATGCTTCTTTAAACAAAGAACAAGGAGATTTGGTGAAAGCAGGAGAAGTGATTGCTATGTCTGGCAATACAGGAGAACTCACAACAGGACCGCATTTACATTTTGAACTTTGGAGTGATGGTTATCCAATTAACCCAACCAATTTTATAGACTTTGAATGAAAAAAGTTAGCGGTATAATTTTGTTCCTTTTTATGATATTCTGTTTTTCATGTAAAGAAAAACAGGAAGCTACTTTTCATACTCAAATTATAACACAACAGCTTTTAAACGAAACAGAAATGTTTCACTCCGATGGTGTAGATACCTATAAAATTAATTATAAATCGGATGGTTTACGTATTGAAGGTTTTATTGCAAGACCAACACAATATAAACCAACTACAAAATTACCGGCGATAATTTATTGTCGTGGAGGAAACCAAAGTTTTGGTGCAATTAGCGATTATCAACTTAAAATAATGAACCGTTTGGCAACGAAAGGTTTTGTTGTTTTAGCCTCTCAATTGCGAGGTAATATGCATAGTGAAGGCGTTGATGCATTTGGAGGAAAAGAGGTAAACGATATTTTAAAACTAATAGATATAGCACAAGATTTAGATTTTGTAGATGCCAACAATATTCATGTTTTTGGAATATCTAGAGGCGGAATGAATACCTATCAAGTTTCTAAACTATCGGATGGTATAAACAGTATTGCAATCGTTGGATCGCCAACAAGCCTTTTTAGTTTAGCTAACTTTAGACCAAAAATGTACACCAAAGTGATGCAACCATTAATTGGAGATTCTTTAACTAAAAGAAAAGAATATGAAGAAAGGTCTGCTATTTTTTGGTACCATAAACTAAATGAACCAACTTTAATTCTTCATGGAAGCGAGGATTCTAAAGTAGAAGTGAAAGAGGCACAAAGATTAATAGATTCTTTTACAAGGTCTAATAAAAAAGATTTTCAGTTTAAAATTTTTGAAGGCGGAAATCATAGTTTATCCAATTTTGAAGAAGAACGAAACGAATTAATTTCCAACTGGTTTAAAAAAAACAATAAATAATGTTCTCATTAAAAGCTGCTTTAGCAAAACCATTTGCAAAACGAGTTTATAAGTCCGTGCAAAAATGGGCTAATAATCCTGTGGAAACACAGCACGAAGTATTTCAAAAATTAATTAGCGATGCTGCTGCTACACAATTTGGTAAAGACCATGATTTTATAAGTATTAATACTCATGAAGACTTTGTTAAACGCGTTCCGGTTAGAGATTACGAAGATTTAAAACCGTATGTAGAAAGAGTGGTTGCAGGAGAAGAAGATATACTCTGGAAAGGGAAACCCGTTTACTTTGCAAAAACATCTGGAACAACCTCTGGCGCGAAATACATTCCTATTACCAAAGAAAGCATGCCAACACATGTGGAAGCTGCTCGAAACGCTATTTTATTATATATTCATGAAACTGGAAATGCGAAGTTTGTGGATGGTAAAATGATTTTCCTTCAAGGTTCTCCAATTCTAGAAACACAAAACGGTATACAATTAGGAAGACTTTCGGGAATTGTAGCACATTACGTACCTAAATACCTTCAAAAAAACAGAATGCCTTCTCTAGAAACTAATTGTATTGAAGACTGGGAAACGAAAGTAAATGCCATCGTAGAAGAAACCTTGCCAGAAAATATGACCATCATTTCTGGTATACCATCTTGGGTACAAATGTATTTTGAAAGACTTCAGGAAAAAACAGGGAAAAAGGTTGGTGATATTTTTAAAAACTTCAACTTGTTTATTTTTGGAGGTGTAAATTATGAGCCTTATAGAGCAAAATTTGAAAGTTTAATAGGAAGAAAAGTGGATAGTATAGAACTCTATCCTGCGAGTGAAGGCTTTTTTGCATACCAAGACAAACAGAACGAAAAAGGAATGCTACTGCAATTAAAGTCGGGTATTTTTTATGAGTTTATAAAAGCAGACGATTTTTTTAAGGAGAACCCAAAACGACTTACTATTAAAGATGTAAAGGTAGATGTAAACTACGTGATGCTAATTTCTACAAACGCCGGACTTTGGGGTTATAATATTGGCGACACCATTCAATTTACGTCTACAAAACCATACCGAGTTATTGTTTCTGGGAGAATAAAACATTTTATTTCTGCTTTTGGGGAACATGTCATTGGTAAAGAAGTAGAACAAGCATTACAAGAGGCATTAGTAGATCATAGTGCCGAAGTTAGTGAGTTTACAGTCGCTCCTCAAATTAATCCAACAGATGGATTACCATATCATCAATGGTATATAGAATTTGAAAAAGAACCAGAAAACATTTCCGCTTTAGCGCAAAAAATAGACGCTTCATTACAAAAACAGAACAGTTATTATTTCGACTTAATTGAAGGTAGGGTATTGCAGCCATTAAAGATTACTTTAGTTAAAAAAGGTGGTTTCCAAGATTATATGAAATCTATAGGGAAACTGGGAGGACAAAACAAATTACCGCGTTTATCCAACGATAGAAAAATAGTTGATAATTTAGAAACATTAAATCTCACGAAATAATACTATATTTGCGGGTTAAATAAAGTATATGAGTAATAAAAAACAGCATGCAAGAACGAGGGCTCAAGAGAGCTCAAATGCTATTGAGCGTATGTATATTACTATGCGACACCTTTTTAATCGTGGTTTTTATAAACCTATGGGTGTTTCAGGTGAAACATTACGTGAAGCATTGTTGTTGCTAAGACCAGAAATTTATGGTTCTATTGGCGAAGAAAAAGCAGAACTAGAAGGACTACTTTATGTAGTCGATAGATTACCAGAAGGAATAGAAGAATGCACCTTTATAAACTTAACAAGTGATGAAGGCTATGCGAACTCGCATTTTAAGGCTATAATTCCACCCAAAAGAAGACGTAATTGCTATAGAATAGATGATGAGCAAATGAACATTGAGATCACACGTGGTCGCTCAGAAATTTATGACATACTTACGCACCTTACTTTTCTTTTTGTGGAATCTCATAAAATCAGTAAACGTGTTTTAATTGATGAAAATGGAGAAACAACACGCGATTGGATTAAGCTTGAAAAAGCGGTAACCACAAAAAAGAAACTAACGCAAAAAGAACGAGAAA
>JAGPUY010000020.1 GCA_018067265.1 Oceanihabitans sp.
AATGCTTTTTTCGTCTTGGGCATTTTTAACCAATACATAGTTAAGAAAAATAATTTTAGATTTTGGAATCGATTTTGTTTCTTCTTTTACTAGAATATCTTCTGCTGTAACTTGCTTTTTTGAAGCGCAAGATATTATGGATAATACAAATATTAAATAGAGAATTTGTTTTGTGATTTTTGAAATTTTCATCTGTAAAAAAGCAGTTCTTTTAGAATTGTAAAGTTACGTAATAATGACTTATTTATTCCTTTTGTTTTATTTCCGATAAAAATAAAATACGGCTATTTTTTAATTAGTTTTTTACTCGAAATTAGAACATTATTGGAGTAAAAGTTAATTATATATAAACCAGTACTAAAAGCACTAATGTCTATTTGATAGTTCTCCTTATTTGTAATGTTAAGGGTCTTTATTTTTTTTCCGGTAATACTAACTATTTCTATATGGGTATCTTTTTCTAAAGTGCTCTCCATAGCTATATTTACGATGTCACTAGATGGATTGGGAGATACTGTAATATTATAATTATTCGCTTCAATATTTTCAATTCCTAAAGTGTTATCAATAGACCAAGAAACAGTATACACATGCGTTGTATTATGATTATCAATATTTATTAAAGAAGTAGCATCCTGTACAACTACAGTTAGATTATTGATGCCTGAAATCAAATCGTTTTCTTCTAAAGAAATTGTATCTACATTCGTTTCAATAATAGTATTGTTAAGAGACCAAGTACTTTCTATAGTGTTTAACGTTGTTTGAATTAGGTTTAATTGAAATTCTAATGGAAATGACGCATTACTAATAGTTGTTTCTATAGGGGAATAAGAATCAATAGGTGATACTAAACTGTGAAATTTTTCAATGGTACCTTCTTTACAAACCGAACAAAAATCGGCATACAAAGAACCCATTTTACAATAAGTACTAGGCTTGTGCCAAGTAGCTGCACTTCCAGAACTTCCATAAGGATAAATGCCAATACCGTTAATTCCTAACCAATTTTTCCATCGCACTAAAGCAGGATCTGTTTCCTGTGTCATATTAATATTTTCATTTGCCCAAACATCCCCTGGGTAATATTCATCTTCTAAGTCAACCAGAACATGCCCAACTTCATGGACAGCTATTTCTGCAGCATTAGGATCTGTAGAAGATATAGAGAAGTCAAATCCTGTTCCTCCATAATGATCTGTGTTTACTATAATTAGCGCTAAATCATAGGTAGGGAAATTATTTGCTAATACCGTATAAATTAAAGATGAATTTGGCGTGTAAAGCGCTCTATGAATATTAAAATTGTCAAAAGAAGTTCCAAAGTAATTGTCTACAACACTTACTGGTAAATCATAATTAGCTTCATCTGAAGCATTGCCAGGATGACTTGCTCCACTTTCATTAGAAGGCACTTTTATAATATATACATTGAAGTATTCTGCATATTCACTGTAAGGAGATTGATTGAAAAAATAATTAGTGATTTGCATCGCATCTGCTTCAAATGCAGCAAATTCACTTTCTTGATAACCATCGCCTAAAATCACGATGTTAATGCGCTTATCCATATCTCCTGCTAACTTTATGTTTTCTACCTCAAAAACTTGAGCATATAAAAGATTACAATGACAAAATAAGAAAGCGATAATTATAAAAATGCGCATAGTAGATAAACTTGAGGGGTATTGTTTTTTACTTTTCGTTGCTTATTAATTAGAAAGAAAACGAGTATAGCGCTAAGTTACGTATAAATAAAAAAAAGAGGCATTTGGAGCCTCTTTTTTGTTTGCTATATGTGGTCTGCTATGCCAATAAACTTTTGTATTTGTTTTTATAACCATAAAGTACAGCAATGTTTAGTATTAATAAAACTGCTGCTCCTGCAATTCCTTCGAGATCTAAAACGGCATGAAATAAAACGGCATTTATAGAAACGCTCATTAATATTAAGGCCAATAAAGCTCCATACTTATTAAAAATTAAGGCTAAACCTGCAACGATTTCTACAACACCAACAAGTGTCATTGTTTTTGCGGAAGTTAATGCGCCAAAATAGGCTCCTGCTTCTGCCGATAATTCGGGCATTGGCATAAAACCTAAAAATTTGTTTAGTCCAAAGACCAATACGAAGATTCCTAATACAATTCTTAGAATCATAAATACTTTTGCATTCATAGTTAATTATTTGTTAGTTAGTATTGTAATATACAACATAGTACGTTCCCTGTTTCTAAAATTTGGTCTTGTTATTAAATGGTTACTAACAAATAATAGTTTTTCTTGAAAAACCCTTCTGTCCTGCGGACACATTCCATTGCAAAAAAGGAAGGAAACCTATCTGGATTGTTTAGTGTTTATTAGGAAGTTCTCTGTGACTCTCTGTGAAACCTTTGTGAAATCTGTAAAATAATAAATTCCCTTCGCTTCATGAGATTCCTGCCTTCGCGGGAATTTGTTACTCTACTGTGATTTTCACACCTTCGCTATGACTACTAAATTCTGGAGCATACATACTCTGTATGGTTGTAATACCATTACTCATGTATCCCGAATTGTTTACACGTAAATCATATTCAAATACAAAAACGCCTTTTGGTAGATAGTCGAAAAAGAAATTAGTTGCCGCATCTTTAGTGCTTTCATAATAGCCCAAACCATCTTGCCATTTGTATTGCGATAATACATTTACAGGTTCTAATCCTGCTGCTCTCATATCTTTCATGTGTACAAATTCCATAGCGCGATCGCTTCTTAATTCTATACGGACTCTTACTAAATCACCAACTTGCAATTTGGTGTCTATAGTAACTTCTGTAAGTGCTTCGCCTAGATCTGTATTCTGTTTTAGGAAAAGTTTTTTCTTCAATTGTAAAGGGGTTTCCGCAGTTGTAATTTTATCTAAATCTTCAAAATATTGCCAATACAAACTTCCCCAGGCAATCCCTTTTCCTTTTTTAGTGATTTTCACTTCCGCCATTTCTGGTGTGATTTCTTCACCTTTCCAAGACGTTTTAAAATAACCAGTACCAGCTTCTACTTGTACATCTTCCAGTTTTTTAGGGTCTATTTCTTCATTACCAATAACAATGTCAACCATGTCAGTTACACTTAGCCAATCGCTTCCTTGTAATAGTAAAGCATACACAGCTTCGGTAGTTGCTTTGGTCGTTTTCCAACGGTTGGTTTGCTTGTTTTTAAGTAACCAGATTTTAAGATTGTCAATGGTTTCTGTGTCGTTTCCAATTTCTACAAATGCTTCAATTAATAAAGCTTGTGTTTCAATTGGTGCTTGATACCAATACCATGAATTGGTGTTTTCTTTCCAATACATTCCTAATTCTTCGCTAGTAATGCTGTTTTCTTTTAACGATTTTAAAATTGCTTTTGCGGTTTTAGTATCGTCTGATCTTTCCGAAATTAAAGCCATCATTCCTTTCGCATACAAATTTCTAGACAACCAATACTTTTCAATTTGTGTTTGGTAGTATGCAGTTATGTCTTGTACTTCTTTACTCTTTTTAATTTCTGGGAAGAAACTTCGCATGTATAAATAATGCAATTGCGTGTAGCTTAAATGGTCTTTACTTAAATCGACAGCTGCGTTATATTTTTTAATGTCTTTATATTCTTTAATAAATGCGGCATCGAGATAGTGTATTGCTTTTTCAATCATTGGTTTCTGAGACTCTTCGACTGCGCTCAGAGGGACATTGAGTTTGCTTAAGTGTCCAAATCCAGTAATAATATGTTGTGTGATGTAACGATTTTCTCTTCCGCCAGCAAACCAAGACCAAGCGCCATTTTGCATTTGATTTTGTTCTAGTTTGCGTTTTGCAGCTTCTAACTCGTTATTCATTTTGTTTAAATCGAATAACAAGGCAATACGTTTTTTCTGTTCGGTTTCACTTTGTGCATCCCGTAACCAAGGTGTTTCTTGAATCAATAAAGATTTTAATTCTTGATTTTTTTCCAGATTAGATAGTAAAGCATCTGTGTTTTTCCACTGATTAAAAACCTCCTGAATTCTAGGATTGTTATTTACAATATGACTAGCCAACGCATTTGCATAATATCTGCTGAAGGTTTGCTCATTACAATCGTAAGGATATTCCATTAAATACGGAAGCGCTTGCACTGCATACCAAGCAGGATTGCTAGTCATTTCTAAAGCTAGGTTATGATTTTTAAGTGTTGCAGAATGGTTATTCTTCAGCTTACCTAAAGTAAAGGTTTTGGTTTCGTTACTTTTAATCCACATTGGAAGTGTTTCGGTAACCAACATTCTATTGGTAAGTACCGGAAGTACATTTTGTTCCCCATCACTAAAATTTTCTGATTGCGCAATGACTTTGTATTGTACCGCTGGCACATCTTCTGGAATGTAAAGTAGCCAAGATACTTGTGTGTTTCCTTTTGCATCTACAGTAAATTGTCTTGTTCCATATGCACCAGAATAATTTCCAGTATAATTCGGACTAGGGATTTCAGCCTCAGTGAATAGTTTTTTGTCAATACGTTCGCCAGTTGTAGCATCAAAAAGTTGTAAAACAGCTTCGCCAGAAATAGCTTTTTCTGTAAGATTTGCAATTTTACTACGGATTACAATTTCGTCACCTTCCCGTAAAAAGCGAGGAGCATTTGGTATCACCATCAATTCTTTTTGGGTAACCGTTTCTAAACGAGTTACAGCACTTTCTAGGTTTTTGGTATGTGCTAATAATTGCAGATTCCATTTGGTTAATGCTTCCGGGGTTGTAAAACTAAAACTGATGTTTCCGGTTTTATCGGTTTGCAATTGCGGAAAGAAAAAAGCGGTTTCTTGGAGGTTTTTTCTAAGGCTTATTCCAGAGAAATCAGATTCTTCTTTAGTTGTTTCTGTATTATTTGTGATGTTTATTCCTGCAACTTTTCCACTTAATGTATCTGCAAAAGTGATAACTTCTTCCTCTAATTCTTCTCCTAACATATTCATAACAGCAACTGGAGCGCCAGCAACTTGCTGTTTTTGCGAAGCACTTCGTTTCACTAGCATCATATTATCTTCTATGGCCATTAATCTTCCATAGC
>JAGPUY010000028.1 GCA_018067265.1 Oceanihabitans sp.
TTTCTCGACAAGCTCGAAATGACATATGCTTCAGTCTTCCGTCGTTCCGTATACTTTTTAAGCCTTTCGTTAACCTGTTCTCGATACCATCCCGAAAAAATATCGGGATCACTCGAAATGACATTGGTTTTAGTCATCTGTTCAAAAGAGATTTCTCGACAAGCTCGAAATGACATATGCTTCAGTCTTCCGTCGTTCCGTATACTTTTTAAGCCTTTCGTTAACCTGTTCTCGATACCATCCCGAAAAATATCGGGATCACTCGAAATGACATTGGTTTCCGTCATCTGCTAAAAAGAGATTTCTCGACAAGCTCGAAATGACATTGTATTTCTTTTTTACACTACTAATTATGAGATTGCTTCGTCGCTATGCTTCTCGCAATGACGGAAAGTTTTAAAGTCTTCCGTCTACCATCTCTTTAGGTAGCAAGGACTTCACATCAAAAATAACTCCGATAGGAGATTTCAATTTTTGTAAATCTAATTTTATAAATTCATTATGGGATACTGCTAAAATAATAGCGTCATAATTCGTGCTTATTTCTGTTTTAGAACATAATAAATCAAAACCATATTCGTGCTTTACTTCTTCGGAAGAAGCCCACGGATCAAAAACATCTACATTTACATGGTAGGTTTCTAATTCTTTAATGATATCGATTACTCGAGAATTTCTAATATCCGGGCAGTTTTCTTTAAAGGTAATTCCTAAAACTAATACATTAGAACCTTTAATAGTAGCTCCTTTTTTAATCATCATCTTAACGGTCTCCTGCGCTACATAGCTTCCCATGCTGTCATTCATTTTACGACCTGCTAAAATAATTTCTGGGTTATAACCAGACTCAATAGCTTTTTGTGCTAAATAATAAGGATCTACACCTATACAATGACCGCCTACCAATCCTGGTGTGAAGTTTATGAAATTCCATTTGGTTCCTGCTGCTTCTAAGACTGCTTTGGTATCTATATCTAGTATTCTAAATATTTTAGAAAGCTCATTTACAAAGGCGATATTAATATCTCGTTGTGAATTCTCGATTACTTTTGCTGCTTCTGCGACCTTGATGGATGGTGCCATATGGGTTCCGGCAGTAATGATCGATTTATATAAGTCGTCTATAACTACCGCTATTTCTGGTGTAGAACCAGAGGTTACTTTTAATATTTTAGTAACGGTGTGTTTTTTATCGCCTGGATTAATACGTTCTGGGGAATAGCCTGCAAAAAAATCGGTATTAAATGCTAAACCCGATTGTGCTTCTAAAATAGGCACACAGATATCTTCGGTAACTCCAGGATATACGGTGGATTCATAAATAACAATATCTCCTTTTTTTAATACTTTTGCAACGGCTTCACTCGCTTTTACCAGTGGTGTAAAAATAGGTTTATTTAAAGCATCTGTTGGTGTTGGTACCGTGATGATAAAAACATTAGATGCTGCTAAATCTTCGGCCTTGTCGGTGATAAAGATTCCTTTAGGCTCGTTTAAATTGTTAACTAATACGTTTTTAAGGTCTTCGGTTTCTACTTCTAAGGTTTTGTCTTTTCCTTGTTTTAATTCTTGAACTCTGTTTGTATTTATATCAAAGCCAACTACTAAATATTTTTTTGCGAATTCGACAGCCAAAGGCAAGCCAACATATCCTAAACCGATAACGGTTATCTTATGCGTTTTCATTATGTATTTTATTGATTAATAGCGTTAACGAATATATTAAATACTTTTTATAAAAGCCTTAGCTTTTTTAAATAATGATTTTTTGCTGTCTTCATGATAGGAATTTCCGTAAACACCATAGCCATAACCATAGCCATACCCGTAACCATAACCGTAATTATGATTGGTTTTATGCTTGTAAAAGTTAAGTACGATACTGATGTTTTTCACCTCGCCTGCGCGATATTTGGCATTAATTAATTGCAGCATTCCCTTTTTGGTATAATCTAATCGCACCATAAAAATAGAAGCATCTGCATACTGCACTAACTCTAAAGCATCGGTTACCAAACCTAAAGGAGGCGTATCCAGCACGATCATATCATACTCTTGACGCAATCTTTTTATTAAATCCGCCATCTTATCACTCATCAATAACTCCGAAGGATTTGGTGGTATAGGTCCAGAAGTAACCACATCTAGATTTTCTATTCTGGTGTGATTTATTACTTCATCAAAAGGACTATCGCCAATAAAATAGTTCACCACTCCTTTTTCATTGGTTAAATCAAAATCATCAAATATTTTTGGTTTACGTAAATCCAACCCTAATAAAATGGTTTTCTTTCCAGACATTGCATAAACGGTAGCAATATTAATAGAGGTAAATGTTTTTCCTTCCCCACTAACAGAAGAGGTTACCATAATGGTTTTACCGCCTTCTTGTTCTTCATCTTTCATTTTATTTTTATAGAAAAATTGCAAACTAGAACGAATGGCTCTAAAAGATTCGGCTACTGCCGATTTTGGCTTTTCATAAACCACTAAATTATTATGATACTTGTATTTCCCTATTAGTCCTAGAATTGGAATACTAGTTAGCTGTTCTACTTCATCGGACCCATGAATGGTATTGTCTAATAAGAAAACAACAAAAATCAAGAATAATGGAATAAAGAAACCAAGCATCAGCCCCATCATATAATTTAAAGAAGTATTAGGACCAATCTTTCCTCCTCCTATATCTTTAGCTTCATCTACAATAGAAATATCCGAAATATTAGCA
>JAGPUY010000032.1 GCA_018067265.1 Oceanihabitans sp.
AGAAAATTATTTACTATTTTAAATCCGAATAAAAAAAACACATAACACTGAAAATCAATATAAAAAACAAACATTACCTTAATTGAAAGTTGAATTTATTTCACACAACGATTCTTTGCTATTTAACTTCTATTTAATAAAACTAAGCCGTTCTTGTATTCGATGTATCGGAGTGTTTTACGGTATAGGAAGCTGCGCATAGGTATTAGAATTTGATAAGGATCTATTCCTAAATTAGAGGATTGTTTATTTCAAATTATATTCCACAAACAACTTCTTTGCACTTATTTTTCACACCGTTTTTCCATTTTTATTCCCTCGAAAAAAAGGAAGTATCTATGTTGTATTCCTAAAATTAGATACGCGATTAGGTATTCCTATATTATACAAAAATTGGATACCTATAAAAGATGCCACAAAACTTATAACAATGCTTGAATGCTAACTGCATTATTTTATCTTTGCAGTTCAATTTAAAGAAGGTAAATGAAAATATCATACAACTGGTTAAAACAGTTTATAAAAACCGATTGGACAGCAGCGCAAACCGAAGAATTACTTACAGACTTAGGTTTAGAAGTAGAAGGCATTGTAGATTACGAGTCTGTTAAAGGAGGACTAAAAGGCATTGTTATTGGAGAAGTACTCACTTGTGTACAACACCCAAATGCAGACAGACTAAAGATTACCACGGTTAATATTGGTACAGACACACCTGTACAAATAGTTTGTGGCGCACCAAATGTTGCTGCTGGACAAAAAGTTCCTGTGGCTACTATTGGTACTACTTTATATACCGAAGAAGGCGAAGCTTGGACCATTAAAAAAGGAAAAATTCGAGGCGAAGAAAGTCATGGAATGATTTGCGCTGAAGATGAACTCGGCTTAGGGAAATCGCACGACGGTATTATGGTTTTAGCCGAAGACACTGTTGTTGGTACGCTTGCTTCTACCCTATTTAATATTGAAAACGATCAGGTTTTTGAAATCGGATTGACGCCAAATCGAGCAGATGCCATGAGTCATTATGGTACCGCAAGAGATCTTAAAGCTGGTTTTTTACAAAAAGATATTAATGTCGAGTTAATTACACCTTCAGTTAGTTCTTTTCATGTAGAAAGCAGAACGCTTAAGATAGACGTAGATGTACAAAACAAAGAATTAGCACCAAGATATTGTGGGGTTACTATTTCTGGTTTAAAAGTTTCGGAATCTCCAGATTGGTTAAAACACCGATTAAAATCTATTGGTTTAACACCAAAAAACAATATAGTAGATGTTACCAATTATGTATTACATGAACTTGGTCAACCACTTCATGCCTTTGATGCCGCAAAAATTATCGGTAATAAAATTGAAGTAAAAACGGTTGCTGCTGGAACCAAATTCACTACGCTTGACGAAGTAGAAAGAGAGTTACACGAAGATGATTTAATGATCTGTGATGCAGAAAAACCAATGTGTATCGCTGGTGTTTTTGGCGGAATCGCTTCTGGAGTTACAGAACACACCACAAGTATCTTTTTAGAAAGTGCTTACTTTAATCCTATAAGTATTCGTAAAACAGCAAAACGTCATGCACTAAACACAGACGCATCTTTTAGATTTGAAAGAGGTATTGATCCGAATATTACAGAATACGCCTTAAAACGCGCTGCATTATTAATTATAGAGCTTGCTGGCGGAGAACTTACCAGTGATATTATTGATGCATACCCAAATAAAATAGAAGACTTTCAAGTTCGCTTAAGTTTTGAAAATGCAGAAAAGCTAATTGGTCAAGAAATACCAAAAGAAACGATTAAACGTATTTTAAGCTCTTTAGAGATTAAAATCAATAATGTAACCGAAACGGGATTGGGCTTAACGGTTCCTGCATACAGAAATGATGTGCAACGCGAAGCAGATATTATTGAAGAAATCTTACGTGTTTACGGCTATAACAATATTGGTTTTACCAATAAATTAAACGCATCCATTTCTAACTCTTCAAAATTTGAAGATCATAAATTGCAGAATGTTATTGGTAATCAATTAGCATCTCAAGGTTTTTATGAAATGCTTGCCAACTCGCTTACCACTCCGGAGTATATTAAACTAGATACCCAGCTAAAGGAAGAACACAATATAGTAATGCTAAATCCATTGAGTAATGATTTGTCCGTAATGAGACAATCACTTTTATTTTCTGGCTTAGAAGCACTTTCTTATAATATTAATAGAAAACGTAGTAATGTTAAGTTTTTTGAATTCGGAAAAACCTATCATAACTTTAGCGAAAATCGCGAAGAACATAAGCACCTTACCCTTTTAGTAACAGGAAATAGAACTGCAGAAGCTTGGAATGGTTTAAACAAACCTAGCGACTTCTTTTACTTTAAAGGAACCATTACAAGCATACTAGAACGTTTAGGAATTTCTAGATTTAAAGAAACACCAACTAAAGATGCTATTTTTAGTGAAGGACTAACTTTAGGTTTAGGAAAAAATAAGCTAGTAAGCTTCGGTTTAGTCAAAAAGAATATTTTAAAGCATTTCGGAATTAACCAAGAAGTATTATTTGCCGATTTTAACTGGGATAATATTATTGAAGTTGCGAAACACAACAAAATCAAATTTAAAGAAATTCCGAAGTACCCAGAAGTACGTAGAGATTTTGCTTTGTTATTAGATGATGCAGTTTCTTTTGAATCGATTCACACTATTGCAAAACAAACGGAAAAACAACTTTTAAAAGCGGTACACCTATTTGATGTATATCAAGGGAAGAACTTACCAAAAGGCAAAAAGAGTTATGCGGTTAGTTTTACTATTCAAGACGAAAACAAGACGCTTACCGACAAGCAGATTGATAAGATCATGAATAAGCTACAAGCAAATTTTGAAAAACAGCTTGGCGCGGAGTTAAGATAAACACGTAATATGGAAAATAGAACACCACAAAAAAGTGTATTTAGCTTAATATCTGGATTAATATTTTTAGGTCTTGGTAGTTATATTGTTTACCGATATTTTTTCGGAAATGAATTAATCACGACTTTAAGACTAGCATTATCTTTGGTAATGATTGGCTTTGGAGCATACCGATTATATAATTACTTTGGTACTTAATCCTTAATAAAATTACAACGTACAACCATGTAATTTTAAAAAATCTAATAAAATACCAACACAAAAAAGCCTTTTCATTACTGAAAAGGCTTTTGTTCTTTTAAAGAATTGTAATACTTAATCTATTACTTTAACGTTTATTGCGTTTAATCCTTTTTTTCCTTCTGTAAGTTCAAATTCTACAGCATCTCCTTCTCTAATCTCATCGATTAAACCAGAAATGTGTACAAAATGTTCTTTGTTGTTGTCGTCTTCTACAATAAATCCAAATCCTTTAGAATCATTGAAAAATTTTACTGTTCCTTTACTCATCGTAATATAGTATTGATTAATTTATAATGACAAAGATAGTTTTTAAAATGTTATATATCCATTTCGCTGCAATTTAAGTGATATATTTTTCGTTAACTTTTAAAGAACGTAAGTAAACACAAGAATTATCGACTACAAACACTGTTGAAAACAAAAAAATTACTTCAAAATATGATAAATATTTTGTAACTTTAAGAGAACACAAAATCTAAAAACTATGGAAGAGTCTAATTATATTAAAGTCTACACAGGAAATTTCATTGTTACCCAATTAATGGTTGACAAGTTAGAAGCTATTGGCATTCGTGCGATTATAAAAGATGAATCGGAATCTGGCAGATTAGGAGGTTTTGGCACTTTTAATCAAGGCACACAAGAGTTATACGTAAATAAAGATGAATTGGATACTGCTTTACCAATTGTAGAAAGTATTACTGCAGAGATGCAAGCATAAATAGCGAAGAATAAACAGTCTATTGTATTGTTTACTACCTAATTTATAATACTAATTTCGTTTGCATTTCAAACAAAAAAAATCCTGAAGGTAAACTTC
>JAGPUY010000043.1 GCA_018067265.1 Oceanihabitans sp.
AATGACAAACACGAAAGTAGTATGTGTTTCTAGAGACTTGCCATTTGCACAAGCACGCTTTTGTGGTGCCGAAGGAATTGAAAACGTTAGCATGCTATCGGATTTTAAAACAGGACAGTTTGGTAAAGATTACGGTTTAGAAATTGCAGAAGGTGTATTTGAAGGTTTACATTCCCGTTGTGTAGTTGTTCTAGACGAAAATGGTGTGGTAACGTATACAGAACAAGTTGCAGAAACAGGAAATGAACCAAATTATAAAGCGGCATTAGAAGCTTTATAATAATAATAATAAAAGAGGTAGCTTTAAAAGTTATATAATGGCAAAAAAAGAATCTTTTCTTGTAAACAGACTTAAAAGTGTGAAATATGCTTTTAAAGGTGCCTTCTTATTAGTAACTACAGAAAACAGTATTAAAGTCCAATTTTGCATTGGTATACTAATGAGCCTTCTAGGTTTTTATTACCAAATTTCTACAACAGAGTGGATACTACAAATATTATGCATAGCACTTATTATGGCATTAGAAGGCATGAATACGGCTATTGAAGAGATTGCTGATTTTATTCATCCGGAGTATCATACTAAAATAGGATTGATAAAAGACCTTGCTGCTGGCGCTGTTTTTATTTTTGCCATTGCAGCATCTATCATAGGTTGCCTTATATATATTCCGAAAATTTTTTAATAGAAGGGACCAAACTACCTATTCTTGAAAACATTGTTTACAATTTTTTAGAATAAAGTTTCGTTACCATTTGTAATTTGTATTTTTGTTTTCAATCTAGAGGAAAATAATCTGAAAACATATTCAGCAAAAAATTAGAAATTTAAAGATTTTCACTTTTGTGGAAAATACCTATGGCAAAAAAGAAAACGAAGACTACAAAGACTACCACCAAGAAAACAAAAACATTAAAAGCGCCAAGTTTTAAGTTATCTAGCCAACAAAAACTGGTTTTAGGAAGCTTATTAATCATACTTGGCTTATTGCTTTTCATCGCTTTTCTATCTTTCTTTTTTACAGGAAAGGCAGACCAAAGCACCTTATCGGAGTTTGCTTCTAGAAACGTAGAAACACAAAACTGGTTAAGCAAATCTGGTGTTTGGTTAAGTGACTTTTTTATACAACGCGGTTTTGGTATTTCTTCCTTTATATTTTCTGGTTTACTATTTCTTTCTGGTGTTTATGTTTTACTAAATCTTAAAAAAGAAAAATTAGGAAAGCATTGGTTTTGGGGCACATTAATAGTTATTTGGCTGTCTATTCTATTCGGTTTCTTTGCACATAAAAATGATTTATTAGGAGGTGTTATTGGTTTTGAAATCAATTCTTATCTACAAGATTATATTGGTAAAATAGGAACAGCACTTTTACTTGTGTTTGGTTTAATCACCTATTTAGCCACACGTTTTAAAATGACGGTAGATACGTTTACAAAAGTGTTTAGTAAAGCAAAAAAAGGAATTAATGACGAGATGGAGGATTTCAAAGAAGAATTCGCTCCTCTAGATAATGACTTAACTGCGGAAGCGGAAGAAATAAAAGCAGCATTTAATGTTCCTTTAGAAAAAGAAGTAGTAGCGCCAAGCAAACCGGAAGTTAAAAAAGAAGTAAAACCTGTAGTTGCAACGGAAGCGTTTAAAGTAGAAATAGCCAAAGAAGAAGAGATCGAGGAAGAAGAACTAGCTATGGAAGTGGAAAAAGTTGCCGAAGAAGTTTCGGAAACTGACAATCTAGCCAACAAACTTGTAGAAGATTTTGGACAGTTTGATCCCACTTTAGAACTTAGTAATTACCAATTTCCGCCTTTAGATTTATTAAAAAAGTACGATAATGAAGGTATTTCTATCAACCAAGAAGAACTAGAAGACAACAAAAACAGAATTGTTGAAACCTTAAATAATTATAAAATTGGTATTGCTAGTATAAAAGCGACTATTGGACCAACAGTTACGCTTTATGAAATTGTTCCAGAAGCAGGAATACGTATTTCAAAAATTAAAAACTTAGAAGATGATATCGCCTTATCCCTTTCGGCTTTAGGTATTCGTATTATTGCACCAATTCCTGGAAAAGGAACTATTGGTATTGAGGTACCAAACAAAAATTCTACCATCGTTTCTATGCGATCTGTAATCGCATCGCAAAAATTTCAGAAATCAGATATGCAATTACCAATTGCTTTTGGTAAAACCATTAGTAATGAAACTTTTGTTGTTGATCTTGCCAAAATGCCTCACATGTTAATGGCTGGAGCAACAGGACAAGGTAAATCGGTAGGTTTAAATGCGGTACTTACTTCGCTACTTTACAAAAAACATCCTGCCGAAGTAAAGTTTGTTTTGGTCGATCCTAAAAAAGTAGAACTAACACTATTTAATAAAATAGAACGTCATTATTTAGCAAAGCTTCCAGATGAAGCAGAAGCGATTATTACCGATAATACCAAAGTAATTAATACCCTTAATTCGCTTTGTATAGAAATGGACAATCGTTATGAAATGCTTAAAAACGCATTATGTCGTAACATCGTAGAATATAACACGAAATTTAAAGCACGTAAATTAAATCCGAATGATGGGCATGCATATTTACCATATATTGTACTGGTTGTAGATGAGTTTGCCGATTTAATTATGACTGCTGGTAAAGAAGTAGAAACGCCGGTTGCACGTTTAGCACAATTAGCTCGTGCCATTGGGATCCATTTAA
>JAGPUY010000046.1 GCA_018067265.1 Oceanihabitans sp.
ATTCTATTTCATATGTTATCGTATCCAGAACAAGGTTTGCCTACAAACGATACGCATTTAAAATTTGATATTGTTTTAAAAGATAAAGTGGTAGGACAGCTTCAGGCGACTAAAAGTTTTAAGAATGCAAAAACACATTATCAGACTTCTACCAATATCACCACTAGATTTATAACAGATATTACTGTAAATTATAAATACCATGTAATTTTTAATACCAACAAATTAGAAAAAGCAGATGTGAATATCACAGTAAATAATAGACCGCATGCAGAAACTAAAACACTGTGGTTAAACGATCATTATCGCATTCAGCACAATGAGGACGAGGCAATATCTTATAATAAAACTATTAAGTACAGCACGATCTTAATGTACTTTGTCGAACCAGAAAATGTTAGTTTTTGTTTTTCGGAAGAAGATGGAAGTATAAATACCATTATACCCTTAGGAAATCATAGCTATAAGAAAGTAAATGCTAAAGGAAAAGAAAATATCTATTACTATAAAAACGGAAAGCTTATCAAAGTAGCGGTGGATGGCGGATTAATTAGTTTTCAAATGATCGCGAAATAGGAGCAGCCATTAGAAAGTGAATAAAATCTCAGAAAAATGAATATAGGATTAGTTTTATCAGGTGGAGGCGTTCGAGGAGTCGCCCATATTGGTGCTATTAAAGCATTAGAAGAAGCGGGAATATACCCGACACATATTTCTGGTACAAGTGCTGGTGCAATAGTTGGTGCTTTATATGCTGCAGGTTTAGGTTGGGAAGAAATGCTTCATTTTTTTAAAACGGTACCCATTTTTAAAACGAGTAAATTCACGTTTAAAAAACCTGGTTTTATAGATACGGAAAAACTTGCCGACGAGTTTAATAGCTTTTTTCCAATAGATAATTTTAGCTGTTTAAAGAAAAATCTTTTTATTGCAGCTACCAATATAGAAACCGGTAAATTAAAAGTTTTTAATTCTGGCGAATTAATAAAACCAATATTAGCATCTGCTTCTTTTCCAGGTGTTTTTACTCCTGTTAAAATTGAAAACTCCCATTATATAGATGGAGGCGTGCTTAATAATTTTCCAACAGAATCTCTAAAAGATATCTGTCCAATTATTATAGGTGTATATGTAAATCCTTTAAAACCAATAAAAGCAAAAAGTCTAAGGCATTCTTACTCCGTATTAGAAAGAGCATATAAAATCATGGCTGAATCGCATGCTATCGCAAAATTTTCAGATTGTGATTTGTTAATATCACCAGAAGAATTAATAAACTTTGGTACTTTTAATATGAAAAACATGGATGCTTTATTTAGTCTTGGCTATACGAGTACAAAAGAAGAATTGGAAAAAAAGACCTCTCATCTAAAGGAAATTATAAAAGGTTAATTTTCTAATTTATCTATAAAATTTTACTTTTGTAAAATGGTAGATAATTTTGAAAATGAATATTTCGGCATCGGAATTCAAAATGGAAAAACACCCGAAAACCTTGGAGTGCTTTGGAGAACAGCTCAAAATTTAGGAGCGAGTTATATTTTTACAATAGGAAATAGATATGCGAAACAAGCTTGTGATACACACCATGCGGTAAAGGCAATGCCCTATTTTCATTATGATACTTTCAATGACTTTTATAATAATATTCCAAAAGGAGCACGATTAGTTGGTGTAGAGCTAGACCCGACAGCTGTCGCTTTAGAAACCTTCCATCATCCTAGACGTTGTGTATATTTATTAGGTGCAGAAGATCATGGTTTGTCGAAACAAGCTATAGAAAAAAGCCATTTCTTGATTAAATTTAAATCCCAATTAAGCCTAAATGTATCTGTTGCGGGAAGTATTGTTATGTATGATAGAGGTATAAACAAACCAAGGTCGTAACTTTGTAAACTATTAAAAGGAAATAAAATGAAACATAAAGCAGGTTTTGTAAATATTATTGGAAACCCAAACGTTGGTAAATCTACACTAATGAATGCCTTTGTAGGCGAAAAACTATCTATCATTACCTCTAAAGCGCAAACGACGCGTCATCGAATTTTAGGTATTGTTAATGGAGAAGATTTTCAAGTAGTACTTTCAGATACTCCTGGAATTATTAAACCAGCTTACGAGTTGCAAGCATCTATGATGGGTTTTGTAAAGTCGGCGTTTGAAGATGCAGATGTACTAATCTATATGGTAGAGATTGGCGAAAAAGAATTAAAAGATGAAGCGTTTTTTAATAAAATAACCAATTCAAAAATCCCTGTTTTATTACTTCTTAATAAAATTGATAAATCCGACCAAGCACAGTTAGAAGAACAAGTACAAACTTGGCAAGAAAAAGTGCCAAATGGAGAAATTTTTCCTATTTCTGCTTTAGAAGGTTTTAATGTGAAAGAAGTCTTTGATAGAATTATAGAATTACTTCCAGAATCTCCTCCATTTTATCCGAAAGATCAACTTACAGATAAGCCAGAACGTTTTTTTATAAACGAAACCATTAGAGAAAAAATCTTAATGCATTACAAAAAGGAAATTCCTTATGCAGTGGAGGTCGATACCGAAGAGTTTTTTGAAGAAGAAAAAATCATTCGTATTCGTTCTGTAATTATGGTAGAAAGAGAAACGCAAAAAGGAATTATTATTGGCCATAAAGGAGCTGCTTTAAAAAGAGTAGGCGTAGAAGCTAGAAAAGATTTAGAGAAATTCTTTGGTAAGCAAATCCATTTAGAGCTGTACGTAAAAGTGAATAAAAACTGGAGAAGCAACCAAAGACAGCTAAAACGTTTTGGTTACAATAACTAAGCATTGCTAATAGTTTCTTTTTATTAAGCTAACATTAACTTTAAATGGAAGCAGCATATTTGGAGGATAAATAAACCCACCAAATATGAAAAAAAAAAACACCCTTTTATTAGTATTATGTATTGCAATATTTTCTAGTTGTGATAACGATGACAATAATTCGCAAGACACGCCACTAAACACCGCGGTAAATTTTCAATATAAATCTACCATTAATGTAGGTGGAGAAGGTGCGTCAGAAATCTCTGCTTTTGATGCAGCCACAAATAAGTTATATGTTGTTAATGTAGCATCTAATCAAATTTCTGTTTTTGATATTTCAGATATAAATGCACCTTTACAAGAGGCTCCAATAAATTTAAGTGTTTACGGAGCACCAAATAGTGTTGCTGTTCAAGATGGTAAATTAGCTATAGCGGTTGAGGCTTCCGTGAAACAAGATCCAGGAAAAATCTTAGTGTATAATACAGTGGATGACTCTTTATTAAATCAGTATAATGTAGGAGCATTACCAGATATGGTAACTTTCTCCAAAGACGGAAAGTTAATTATTTCAGCTAATGAAGGAGAACCAAATGAGGACTACACCGTAGATCCTATGGGAACGATTAGTATTATAGATTTAGCAGATAACACAACTACTACTTTAGATTTTACAAGTTTCAATGCACAACAAGCAACTTTGGAAACACAAGGGTTTCGAGTTTTTGGTCCAGGAGCAACTTTAGCGCAAGATGTAGAGCCAGAGTATGTTGCCGTTTCAGAAGATTCACAAACTGCTTGGGTTTCGTTACAAGAAAATAACGGAATGGCTAAAGTGAATTTAGTTTCTAAAACTATTGAAGCTATTTATCCTTTTGGTTTTAAAGATTATAATGCAGCAGGAAACGAAATAGATGCAAGTGATAAAGACAATGTTACCGCATTAAAAAACTGGCCCGTTTTTGGTATGTATCAGCCGGATGCCATTGTGAATGTAAATATCAATGGCATAGATTATATTATTTCTGCTAATGAAGGAGATTCTAGAGATTATGATGGTTTTTCTGAAGAAGTTAGAGTAGACGATTTAACATTAGATGCAACTGTTTTTCCTATATCGGAAGATTACCAAAACGAAATAAACTTAGGACGTTTAAAAACAACAAACACTTTAGGAGATACAGACAATGATGGAGATAATGATGTTATCTATTCGTATGGCGCAAGATCTTTTAGTGTTTGGTCCGCAAACGGAAACTTAATGTATGATAGCGGAAATAGTATTGCTACAGAAACATTAGCATTAACACCTAATAGGTTTAATGATGAAGACGGAAGAAGTGATGATAAAGGAGCAGAACCAGAAGCGGTTGAGGTTTTAAATATAGGCAATGAGCGTTATATTCTTTTTGTAGGTTTAGAGCGTTCAGATCAAGTAATGGTTTATGATATTACCAATCCAACTGCACCAACATTTTTATCTATTTTATCCCATGCAGGCGACGAAGCACCAGAAGGCGTTTTAGTTATTCCAGCAGCAACTAGTCCAACAGGAAACGATTTATTAGTGGTTTCTAATGAAGATAGTGGTACCGTTAGTTTTTACGAAAACGAACAATAAAAAGATCATCAAACAAAAAAGCCTTCGTTTTTACTAAGGCTTTTTTTATATCACATTTTTAAATTATAACTAGTTATGCATCGCATGAATACCTTTGCTTCTCAATGTATCTCGCATAAAAGTATGCAGTTCGTGCATTTGAGCTGTTCCTGTTTTTTTACCAATACTTCCGCCAAAATAAAGGGCAATCCAAACAACCACCATAAATAGGGTTATTGCTAGTTGTAAGGAGTAATTCGTGTCTAAAGACCAATTGGTATATGCCCAAACACCAAAACCAAAAAACAGTCCTATTACTATAAAGTGGAAAAACATAAACATCGTCCAAACGGTTGGGCTCGGACCAAATAAACCATAAATAATACTGTTCGTATCGGTTTCATTTTTATTAATTTCTAAATGCAATTGTGGTGACCAAAAGTGTTGTTTTGCTTTAGGGATTTTAATAAAAACATGATCATCTATTCGCGATACAATAAAATCGGTTTGTGTATTTTTAGTTTCTTCAAATAGTTTTAAAAGTGTTTCATTATCCAGTTTTACTTCAAATTTAAAACGAGGTCTTAATACTATTTCGTTGGTTAGAGACATTTTGCGTATTTTTAAGGTATTAATGTACCGTTTTTTCTGTAAACTCGTTTATACTTTTTAAATGGAAGCGTAAATTAAAGTTTTATATCTAGTCTGAATTTATTTTATAAGTCGCATAACAGGAGTAGATAAAGGGGTAAAAGATGAAAATGAGATTCAGAAAAATGATTTTTCAGCGAATTGAAAAAAAAACAGATAAGTTCCATAACTAAACACTACCTTTGCAGCCGCTTACAGGATATGTAAGGCAGATTAAAACAAAAAATATGAGTAATATAGTAGCTATTGTAGGAAGACCAAATGTTGGAAAATCCACATTTTTTAACCGTTTAATTCAACGTAGAGAAGCCATTGTAGATGCCGTTAGTGGTGTAACTAGAGATAGACATTACGGTAAAAGTGATTGGAACGGAAAAGAATTTTCGTTAATTGACACTGGTGGTTATGTCAAAGGAAGCGACGATGTTTTTGAAGCTGAAATTGACAAACAAGTAGTATTAGCTATAGAAGAAGCAGATGCCATTATCTTTATGGTAGATGTAGAATCAGGTGTTACAGGAATGGATGAAGATGTTGCTAAATTACTTCGTAAAGTAACAAAACCCGTTTTTTTAGTAGTAAATAAAGTAGATAATGGTAAACGTGCCGAAGATGCTGTAGAATTTTATTCTTTAGGTCTTGGTGAGTATTATACCGTTGCAAGTATAAATGGAAGTGGGACAGGAGATTTGTTAGATGATCTTGTAAAAGCTTTGCCAGAAGTAGAAGAAGTAGAAGAAGAAGGAGAGGCATTGCCTCGTTTTGCTGTAGTTGGTCGTCCAAATGCAGGGAAATCTTCCTTTATTAACGCTTTAATTGGTGAAGATAGATACATTGTTACCGATGTTGCAGGAACAACTAGAGATTCTATCGATACAAAATACAATCGTTTTGGTTTTGAATTTAATCTTGTAGATACTGCAGGAATTAGAAAAAAATCGAAAGTAAAAGAAGATTTAGAATTTTATTCTGTAATGCGAAGCGTTAGAGCTATCGAACACTGTGATGTTTGTCTTGTTGTTTTAGATGCCACTCGTGGGTTTGATGGTCAAGTACAAAATATTTTTTGGTTAGCACAACGTAACCGAAAAGGTATTGTTGTTTTAGTGAACAAGTGGGATTTAGTTGAGGATAAGGACAACAGAACCATGAAAGAGTTTGAACGCGCAATTAAACAACAAATGGAACCTTTTACAGATGTACCAGTTGTATTTATTTCGGTGTTAAACAAACAACGTATTTATAAAGCGATTGAAACTGCTGTAGAGGTTTACAAAAACAGAAGCAAACGTATTAAAACAAGTGTGCTTAATGAGGTGATGTTACCTATCATAGAAAACCGCCCGCCACCAGCACTTAAAGCAAAATTTGTAAAAATTAAGTACATCATGCAATTGCCAACACCGCAACCGCAATTTGCATTTTTCTGTAACTTACCACAATATGTAAAAGATCCGTATAAACGATTCTTGGAGAATAAATTACGTGAAAAATTCGATTTTCATGGGGTTCCAATAAGTGTGTATATGCGTAAGAAGTAATACTACACAAATTAAATTTTTTCAGGCTCCACATAAATCAACAATGTTTTGTGTGGAGCCTGTTTCCGTTTTTATAACTAAGCAATAAAAATAAAGAGGTAAATCTTTTATTTGCTATCTTGAGTTTTTAAAATTTTATTATGAATA
>JAGPUY010000058.1 GCA_018067265.1 Oceanihabitans sp.
GCTATCATTATGGGATTGATTTCACATATCGACCGAATTCTAATAACTCTAATTTTACCAAAATGGACGCACGACATACCAAGTGCTTACCACGCATATTTGATTAGAAAAGGAATTAAATTTAAACGAAATGAATATTTAAATGGCTAAATAACTTTTACTAACAACACGCACACTTGATTAACTAGTTATTAAATACTTGAAAAACACCTTCTGAGTTTTCTCTGGTTCGTTTTTGTTTACTAAATTGACTAACTAAGGATACACCAACATGTTATACACCACTTGAGGAAAACAATGAAACTTCATACAATTTTTAGAAATCCCATAAAAAAAGAGATTAGTGAATTAGCTAATGGTATTTTAAATGAGCAATGGCACAAAGAAATTTCCAAAGCTAAAATCGAAAGTTCTGGAATTCTAGATGCTAAAGAAATTATTTTTGAATTTTTAAACCATAATGAAAATGGATGTGCTTATGAACATCTAGCTTACGTAGTTTCTGAATTAAATTTGAAACTGACTTCTGACCAAACAAGTGAAATGCATAAACTAGCCAAAAAGTTGAATATAAAAAATGAAATATAATGAGTTGCGTAATAATGCTATTCGAAGCAAAAGATAAAACCCCAACTGTCCATATACAAAAACCTTTGGCATACTATGAGAAAAGCGATACTATTGATGATAGGACTTACTCTTTTACAACTAAATTCCTCTTGTATAACTCAATATTACACGACTGAATTGGAGAACAACTTTTCGAGTGAACAAATTACGGACCTAAATAAAATTTCTGGTTTTTTTAAAAATCAAATATGCCTGAATATGGACTCTGATTTTAAAACATGTTATGAACGAATTCCTCACGAATATTTGGAAGCAACTGGAAATGGATTTTGGACAGATATCGATTTTGAAGAGCAGAAAAAACTATATGACGAAATCTCAAAATCAACTTTTAACGAAATTTGGATGTTTTGTAAAACAACAAATTATTCAAGCGGTAAAGAATCAAAATCTCTTTGTGCGAATGCATCTGGAAAGTATCAAAAATTTTTGATAGATTTAGGTAAAACAAACCCAAGAATAGCGGCGTATGCAAAACGGATTGGGGATTCTGGAGATTTCAATTCTTTAGATATTCATTACAATAATATTCTTAGCGATAACAAATACTTTAATTTAAAAGACCCAAATATGCAGCTGATTTTGGCAATTCATTACTTATCACTAAATAAACAACAGATGAGAAATGGAAAATCAAAAATATCTGAACCTAATTTTTAATAAAATACGATGCTCAACACCGCGTATATTTAATTAGCTGGTTATCCCCTGTTTTAAATAAATGGTAAAATGAAAAAGACAAATATTCTTTCACCTAAAGAATTTGCAAAACGAGTACTAAAGTATTCTTTATTTTCAATCGGATTATTAACGATCTCCATTGGTATTGGCCTTTTTGGTTATCACTATATAGGAAATTTAAATTGGATTGACAGCCTTATAATGCCTCAATGATATTAACAGTAATGGGACCTGTTAACGAATTGCATACGGATGCTGCAAAATTATTTGCTTCCATCTATGCCATATTCAGTGGTGTTATTTTTTTAAGTACTGTAGCAATATTTTTTGCACCATTTGCTCATAGATTAATGCATCTATTCAAGATGGACGAAATTGACGAATAAAAATCAGAAAACCATGAAAGGTAATTCACTTAAACCATTCGTTTTCCTGTCTTTTTCTACTTAAAAACGGCTACCTATTTTTTAATTTTAATAGATTACTATATCTAAAAACTTGCCAACTAGAATAATTACTAATTGGCAAGTTTTAAGTTATTAAAGGATCTTAAATTAATCTACTTTTTTATCCTCTTTTTTAATTTCAAAATTTTCAAAATCGCCCGCATTTACAACGGTCCATTCTTCAAAATTTTTAAAGTGCTTTTTAATCGCTTTATTTACATCTTCAACAGTAAGGCTACTTACCTTAGCTTCTATATTTTTCTGAAAATCTAAATCTCTATCATAATACATGTTATCATTAATAACTCTAGACAACTCATCATCTTTTGCTCTAGAAACGCTTTGTTCTTGTACCCAACCATCCACAGCTGTTTTTAGTTCTTCTTCGGTAATACCATCTTTAATAAAACGAGCAATTTCTTCGGTAAAACCAAGTTGTACTTTAGCTGCATTTTCTGGTGCATAAATAGCATAAACCATAGCAGCAGAATTGTTATCCGTTTTATTATTATCTACATTAACTCTTCCTCCAGCACCGTAACTCACACCATCTTGTTGGCGTAAACGGTTTGCTATTCTAGAACTGATAAAGCCACCTCCTAAAATTTCGCCTGCCATTTGAAGCGCAGCATAATCTGCATCATATTTACTAGTTGCCATTGGTAATATCCCAAAAGAAATAGCATTCTTTTTATCTGGTGTTTTAATTTTTTGATTTACAGCTTTATTATCCTGATAGCCATCACTAATTGCGGTATACGCTAAATCAGATTTAAAGTCGCCAAACTCCTTTTCAAAATATCCTTTTAACGCTGCTTCGTCTATGTTACCAATAGCTACTAAGGTTGCATTATCTGAAATCCCATAAAACATATCATAATACGCTTGAAGACTTTTAGTGGTAATGTTATTAATTGCAGCGATTTCTTCATCTATGGTCATATTATAAAGCGGATGTCCTTTTTGATAATGCTGATTTAATAATCCCATTTCTCTAACCGCTAAAAATTGAGGATCGGTTTTATTTTGCTCAATACCAGCTAAAGCTTCCGTTTTTAGTTTATCCAATTCGGTAGCATCAAACAACGGATTCTTAAGCATATCTCCCATTAAGGACAAAGCTTGGGTAAGATGTTCTTCGGTACTGCTAACATTTGCCGTTATTTTACCATTAGAACCTCCAAAACTAACAGAAGATTTAATCGCACTTAATTTATCTTCAATATCTTGTCTCGATTTACTTTTAGTTCCCTTGTTCAACATTTTTGCGGTATAACTCGCCGCAAGACCTGTATTCATTAGCTGCGCCTCATTTCCTGTTCTACTAGTAAAGGAAACCGTTACGGTTTTACCACGATTATTCTTTTTAATAAAACCATATTCTATTGGGCTTTTACTTAAAGTTCCGGAATTTAATGTGCTTTGAATATTTTCAAAAGACACATCAAAAGCATCTCCTGCTCCCATTCCTTCTTTTCCTTTATAGTTTGTTACTAAGGCGGTCACGCCTTCGGTATGTTCTATTGCTACGCGCATTGGTTTTTTCTCTGGAATAAAAAGACCAACCGTTCTATTGGTTTTAATTAAATAGCGTTGCATTGCTGCATTCACTTTATCTGCTGTCATATTTTCTACACGATCCCGAAAGATAAATGCTAAACGCCAGTCTCCTGCCCCAATAAATTCACTCATAAACGTTCCTAATCGAGAAGAATTTCTAAAAATCTCATCTGCTTGTTTTAGAAATTTTGCTTTTCCACGATTCACTTCTTCTTCGGTAACCGGATTGTTTCCCAAGTTATCTAATAAAGATAAAAAAGTAGATTCTGCTTCCGGCAAGGATTTATCGGAAGGCACATCCACATTTATATACATAAAACCGGGTTCTTTTGTAAAAGGAGAAAAAGACCAAAGGCTAGATGCTTTTTTTTCATTTACTAATGCTTTATATAATCTGCCAGAAGGCGAATCGGTAAGTATTAACTCTGCAACTGCCAGCGCTGCAGCATCTTCATGAGATCCTGCTGGAATATGATATAGTGCAGATACTATTTGTAAATCGCCAACACGACTAAGCGTCACTCTTTTTTCTCCGTCTTGTGCAGGTTCAATGGTTGGTGTGTCTTTTAAAGCTGCGCCTGGATTTTTAAGAACGCCAAACTTCTTGACCACTTTAGCTAACATGTCTGTTTCTTCAAACTTTCCGGTTACCATTAAAACAGCATTATCTGGACGATAATATTTTTTATAAAATGCCTTTAAGTTTTCAATAGGTACACGTTCTATATCGGATCGATTTCCTATGGTAGATTGTCCGTAGTTATGCCATAAATACGCTGCACTAACTACTTTATCTAGAAGTACTCTGGATGGCGAATTTTCTCCCATTTCAAATTCATTTCGCACCACTGAAAATTCAGATTTCAGGTCTTCTTCCGCTATAAAGGAATTTAACATCCTATCCGACTCCAGATCTAAAGCCCAGTCTAGATTTTCTTCATTGGCATTAAACGTTTCAAAGTAATTGGTACGATCATACCAAGTAGTTCCGTTTGGCCGTGCACCATGCGAAGTTAATTCTTCCGGAATATTTGGATGGTTTGGCGTGCCCTTAAATACCATATGTTCTAATAAATGTGCCATTCCTTTTTCGCCATAGCCTTCATGCCGTGAACCAACTCTGTACGTAATATTCACCGTTATGGTTTGTGCCGAATTATCTGGAAATAATAGCACTTTTAAACCGTTGTCTAACATATATTCTGTAATTCCTTCCACGCTTGCCGTCTTTTTTATTTGCGATTGTATCGTTAAAGAAAATACGAATAGTAGGATTACAGTTAAGGACTTTTGAAAAATATCATTATTTTTTTTCATGACTAAGAAATTGGTTAATAGATATTAAAGATAAAACAAAAGCGCTTAAACTCCTGTAAATCAGACGTTATATTTTATACTTTTTATAATAAAAAAGTAATTTCACGTAAGATTAATCGTTCGAAGTCATAAAAAAAAAGAAACATTTCGGCATCCAAAAGACGTACGCTAATGCTTCATTTATAAATTAATACTTTCTTTTAACCAACTGTTAACAACTTCCATTTTATAAACCCATAAATAATCGTATTTTTGGTTGTTCCTTAAATCAAATGAAATTAATGGGTAAAATTATAGCAATTGCTAATCAAAAAGGTGGTGTTGGCAAAACTACAACTTCAATAAACTTAGCTGCTTCGCTTGGTGTACTTGAAAAAAAGGTACTTTTAATTGATGCAGATCCCCAAGCCAATGCAACATCTGGTTTAGGTATTAATGTAGAAGAAGTAGAAATTGGCACTTACCAACTTTTAGAGCATACAAATACTGCTAGACAAGCTATTATTAAAACAGATACTCCTAATTTAGATATTATTCCTTCTCATATAGACTTAGTGGCTATTGAGATTGAATTGGTAGATAAAGAATCTCGTGAGTATATGCTTAAAAAAGCATTAGACGAAGTAAAAGATGATTATGATTTTATCTTGATTGACTGTGCTCCCTCTTTAGGTTTATTAACCTTAAATGCGTTAACAGCAGCAGATGCAGTAATTATACCTATTCAATGCGAATATTTTGCGTTGGAAGGTTTAGGTAAATTATTAAACACGATTAAAAGTGTTCAAAAAATTCACAATCCAGAATTAGATATAGAAGGCTTGCTACTTACCATGTACGATTCGCGTTTACGCCTTTCTAACCAAGTGGTAGAAGAAGTGCAAAAGCACTTTAACGATATGGTTTTTAAAACCATTATACAACGTAACGTGCGTTTAAGTGAAGCTCCAAGTTATGGAGAAAGTATAATTAATTATGATGCTTCTAGTAAAGGTGCAACGAATTATTTAAGTTTGGCAAAAGAAGTTATTACAAAAAACTCCTAGATTATGGCGAAGGCAACCAAAAAACAAGCTTTAGGTAGAGGGCTTTCTGCTCTTTTAAAAGACCCAAGCAACGATATACAAAATGCAGAAGACAAAAATGCCGATAAAGTAATTGGTAATATTGTAGAATTAGAATTGGATTTAATTGATATGAATCCGTTTCAACCACGAACTAATTTCAATGAAGAATCACTTCGCGAATTAGCTTCCTCTATTAGAGAATTAGGTGTAATACAACCAATAACGGTTAGAAAACTAGCATTTAATAAATACCAACTGGTTTCTGGAGAACGTCGTTTTCGCGCCAGTAAACTTATAGGTTTAGCTTCTATTCCTGCGTACATTCGTATTGCAAACGATCAAGAAAGCCTAGAAATGGCCTTGGTGGAAAACATTCAACGTCAAGATTTAGATCCTATAGAAATTGCGTTATCGTACCAACGTTTAATTGACGAAATTCAATTAACACAAGAGCAAATGAGCGAACGTGTTGGTAAAAAACGTTCTACTATTGCTAACTATTTACGCTTGTTAAAACTAGATCCGATTATTCAAACCGGAATGCGAGATGGTTTTATTTCGATGGGACATGGTCGTGCAATTATTAATATTGAAGACCTATCTATTCAGTTAGATATTTACGAAAAAATACTAGAGAACAAACTATCTGTTAGAGATACAGAAACCCTAGTAAAAACGTATAATGAAACCCAAGAAGTAAGTGTACCACCAAAAGTAAAAGAAGAATTGCCAAAGTTTGTTAAAAAAGGCATGAGAGATTTTTCAGAATACTTTGGTCATAAAATAGACGTTAAAGTTTCTAGTAATGGAAAAGGAAAAATTACAATTCCTTTTCATTCCGAAGAAGATTTTAATCGAATTAAAAAGTTAGTACAAAGTGAAAAATAAAATTTTCCTATTAATAATATGTAGTATTTGTTTTAGTTTTTCGGCTTTAGCACAAGAAAAAGAGCTTAAAAAAGAAGAAAAACAACTGGCTAAAGAAGGTATTATTATAGAAGGTGAAATTAGTAATAAAGAGCCAATAGATCCTTTAACTCCTGCTCGTGCTGCCTTCTACTCTGCAGTTTTACCAGGTTTAGGACATCTACACCTTAAACAATACTGGAAAGTTCCTGTTATTTATGCAGGACTTGGTGCGGGAGTGTATTTTTATCTAGACAACCATAAGGAATACAACCGATATCGCGATGCCTACAAACGTAGATTAGCAGGTTTTACAGATGATGAGTTTTATGGTTCTATTACCGATGATGGTTTAGAAGAAGCTCAAAAATCGCTACGTAGAAACAAAGAGTTATCCCTTTTAGTTACTGCTGGTATATATGTATTAAATATTGTTTGGGCTAATGTAGATGCGCATTTACTACAATTTAATGTAGATGAAAATCTAACCTTTATGCCACATTATAAAATTAACGAATTTGATAATACAGGAGATGTAGGCCTGTCGGTAAATTTTAAATTTTAAAAAAACATTAATAAGATTTCTGATGTCTCGGAAACAAAAACTATACAGATTCCCTTCTGCAAGGGAATGAAAAAAAAATACTTTTTCAATGAAAATCGCACTTCTTGGCTACGGAAAAATGGGAAAAACCATAGAGCAAATAGCTTTACAACGTGGTCACACTATTGTTACAAAAGCAATGGATGACAATTATGATATTACAGATGCTGCTGTTGCTATAGACTTTAGTATCCCTTCTGCGGCATTCAAAAACATTTCTAATTGTTTTAATAAAAACGTTCCTGTTATTTCTGGAACAACTGGCTGGCTCGAAGATTATGATAAAGCGGTTGCTTTATGTGAAGAAAAAAAAGGTGCATTTATTTATGCTTCTAATTTTAGTTTAGGTGTCAATATTTTTTTTGAACTGAATAGTTACTTAGCTAAAATGATGAATACTTTAAAAGATTATAAAGTATCTATGGAAGAAATTCATCACACACAAAAACTGGATGCGCCAAGCGGAACGGCGATTACCCTTGCCGATGCTATTATAAAAGAACATGATGACTATACTTCTTGGGACTTAGATCCAAAAACGGAAGCTGCTTTACCAATTACTGCGAAAAGAATTGAAGATGTTCCAGGAACACATACCGTTAGCTATAAAAGTGAGGTAGATACTATAGATATTACGCATACCGCACACAGCAGACAAGGTTTTGCTCTTGGCGCTGTTGTAGCTGCAGAATGGCTTCATGGAAAAACAGGTGTTTTTACTATGAAAGATGTGTTAAACATTAGTTAACTAGCAAGGTATTTGTAACGTATAAAACGTTTACAGCACTAACAATAATCAAAACTATTGTCTACAGGCAATTATTAGTATACAAATTATGACATTTACGCAATTATTTATCTTTTTCGTTAGTATTCAATTAATTCACGGATTAGGAACTTGGAAACTTTATGTAAAAGCAGGAAGACAAGCTTGGGAGGCGTTTGTTCCTGTTTACAATGCTGTGGTTTTAATGAAAATCATTAACAGACCTTGGTATTATACCATTTTTCTGTTTTTGCCAATTGTTAACCTTATCCTGTTTCCTGTAATTTGGGTAGAAACTGCTAGAAGTTTTGGTAAAAATCAACATTTAGATACCTTTTTAGCTATTATTACTTTAGGTTTTTACAACTACTATCTCAATTATGTTGCAGATGTAGCACATGTAAAAGATAGGAGTTTACAACCAAAATCTGGATCTGGAGATTGGGTAAGTTCTATATTATTCGCTATTGTAGCTGCCACTATTGTGCATACGTATGTGATGCAACCGTATACGATTCCTACTTCTTCTTTAGAGAAATCTTTATTAGTTGGTGACTTTCTATTTGTAAGTAAGTTTCATTATGGAGCAAGAGTACCAATGACAACCGTTGCTGCGCCAATGGTGCATGATACGATTCCTTTTATTAAAAAGAAATCATATTTATATGATGATAAATTAGAAAACAAAAACACTTCTTGGATCAACAAACTGTCTTTACCTTATATGCGAATTCCCGGATTGCAAAAGATAAAGCGTAATGATATTGTGGTTTTTAACTGGCCAATAGATACGTCTTATAGTATGTCTGTACCGAATCCGGATAGAAACTATCACAAACCAATTGACAAGAAAACAAACTATGTAAAACGTTGTGTTGGTTTACCTGGAGATTCTTTATCGGTTCGCGATGGGTATGTCTTTATAAACGGAAAGCAAAACGAATTACCAGACCGAGCGAAATTGCAGTTTTCGTATTTAGTAAAAACTAAGAATAATCAAGATTTTAACTTGCAATACCTTCATGACAGATATGGAATGAATCCAAACAGAGTTGGTAAAATAGAGCAAGATGTTTATAAATTTATGGGAATTTATAAAGGGGATTTAGAGAAATTTAAAAACAATCCGAAAGTAGATCAAATTATTCCCGTAAAAGAAGAAGAAGGAAAACGTAATTCTGGTATTTTCCCTCATGATCCTAACTATAACTGGAACAATGATTATTTTGGTAATTTATATATTCCTGAAAAAGGAAAAACGGTAGACTTAAATTTAAACGTTTTACCACTTTACAAACGTATCATTACCGAATACGAAAACAATACATTACAAGTAAAAGGAAATCAAATCTTTGTTAATGGTGCGCTTGCAACCAACTATACGTTTAAGCAAGATTATTACTGGCTAATGGGAGACAATAGACATGACTCTCAAGATTCTAGAACTTGGGGATTTGTACCTTTTGATCACGTGGTAGGTAAGCCTGTTTTTATATGGTTTAGCTGGGATTCTGATGGCCAAGGTATAAAGAATAAAATCCGTTGGGAACGTTTATTTACCACTGTTGGCGGAAGCGGAGAACGCGTTTCTTACTTAATTCCGTTTTTAGTTTTACTACTTGGTTGGTACGGTTATGGTAAATGGAAAAAAAGAAAAGAAGCGAATAGTTAATTGTTAACATGAACATACTAATACATCCCACATACTTTCCAAACATAGCGCACTTTGCTGCCATGTTAAAAGCAGGTGAAGTAATCTTTGAGATGCATGACAATTACCAAAAGCAAACCTATAGAAATAGAACTTTTATTTATGCTGCAAATGGTAAATTACAATTAAGTATTCCTGTGGTATATTCGCAAAAGGAAAGGCAAAAGTATCGCGATATAAAGATTCACAATACCGAGAAATGGCAAATGCTGCATTGGAAGTCATTAGAATCCGCCTACAAAACTTCTCCTTTTTTTGAATTTTATGAAGATGAGCTTCAGCCTTTGTTTACACAAAAAGCAGCATATCTTTTAGACTTTAATTTAAAATGCTTTGAAACCATTTTAGAATGCCTTCAATTAGA
>JAGPUY010000059.1 GCA_018067265.1 Oceanihabitans sp.
TATTGAATTTATAAAAAATGGAAAATCGTTTCTGGAAATTAAAGCAGAAATGGAAAGATTAGATATTTTACGATTAAAACCAAAGCATTTTGGGAATTATAAACTTCAGTTGCTTAATTTTAATGAAGAATATATTAATAAACGGAAAATTTGGCGAGACGCTGAATTGAATAAAAACTAACTGAATAAAAAACGATTTGCCAACACCCGTATAAAACAAATAAAAAATAAAATTTCGTACTAAACATCTATACTTTACCTCTCTTTTTAAGAACTACTAACCTTCTTAAAATCTGTTTTTCTACAACTTGGTAGTTATTACATTTTGAGTATGCCACAAGAGTACCCGCGTTAAGGATTGCAGCAGCATCCTTTTTTTTACTAAATAGATGCTGTATCGAAGTACAGAATAAATAATAAAAAAAAGATATAGCGGAAAGCCTGCCTTTTTGTGATTCTGCAAGGCTTTGAAAACCTGGCAGGTAGCAGCAAAAAGGAACGCCCAAACCTTTGTTAAAAACTAGGAGTATAGAACCAAAAAAAAATAAAAATAACCTTTTTTGTAACATTTACTGCTCTTTCTGCGTATAACTATATAGAACGTTTTATTCACACCTAATTTTTACACGAGACATTAAATGAGACAACTTAAAATTACCAAGCAGGTTACCAATAGAGAAACCGCATCATTAGACAAATATCTACAAGAAATAGGAAAAGTTGACTTAATTACAGCAGACGAAGAAGTAGAATTAGCACAACGTATTAAAGCCGGTGACCAATTGGCTTTAGAGAAGTTGACAAAGGCTAACTTACGTTTCGTTGTATCTGTAGCAAAGCAATACCAAAATCAAGGTTTAACTTTACCAGATTTAATTAATGAAGGTAACTTAGGTTTAATTAAAGCGGCACAACGTTTTGATGACACGCGTGGTTTTAAATTTATATCGTATGCCGTTTGGTGGATTAGACAATCTATTTTACAGGCATTAGCTGAACAATCTAGAATTGTACGTTTACCTCTAAATAAAATTGGTTCTATTAATAAGATTAATAAAACGTTTGCATTTTTAGAACAAGCACATGAAAGACCTCCAAGTGCGGAAGAAATTGCTAAAGAATTAGACATGACGATTAACGATGTTAAGGAGTCTATGAAAAACTCTGGTCGTCACGTAAGTATGGATGCGCCTTTAGTAGAAGGTGAAGATTCTAACTTATATGATGTATTAAATTCTGGTGAGTCTCCAAATCCGGATCGTGATTTATTACATGAATCTTTACGTACCGAAATTGAGCGTGCACTAGAAACATTAACGCCTCGTGAAGCAGATGTTATTCGTTTATACTTTGGTTTAGGAAACCAACACCCAATGACTTTAGAAGAAATTGGTGAAACGTTTGATTTAACTCGTGAGCGTGTAAGACAAATTAAAGAAAAAGCTATTCGTAGATTAAAACATACGTCTAGAAGTAAAATATTAAAAACGTATTTAGGTTAGTAATTTATAATAATTACGACTAAATTACCCCAACAAACAGTTACACATAACTGTTCGTTTTTTGATTGATGAAAGAACCCAGAGCTGATTACTCTGGGTTCACTCATTTTAAGTAGTTCGTCTTTATTCTTTCTTTACCATGTAAAGAAACTTTTATCTTTCCTTTGGGAAGCTACTTCAAAAAGACTTTTCTATATTTGTGCAAACACAACAAAAACAAAAAATGGCTACAAAATTAATTGCTCCTTCTATGCTTGCCGCAGATTTTGGCAACTTACAACGCGATACAGAAATGGTTAATAATAGTGATGCCGATTGGTTTCATATTGATGTAATGGATGGTCATTTTGTACCAAATATTTCTTACGGAATGCCAGTAATCGCTGCTATTAAAAAGCATGCAACAAAGCCATTAGATGTGCATTTAATGATTGAAAAGCCAGAACGTTATATTGAAGAATTCGCAAAGGTTGGTGCGGATATTATTACGGTACACCACGAATCTACAGTACATTTACATAGAACACTTACGCAAATTGAAGATGCAGGTTGTAAAGCTGGTGTGGTTTTAAACTTAACGACTCCTGTTTGTGTTTTAGAAGATATTTTACCGAAATGTTATATGGTTCTATTAATGTCTATTAATCCTGGTTTTGGCGGACAAAAGTTTGAAGAGATGACGTATCAAAAAGTGAGAAAACTTCGTAAAATGATAGACGAGCAAGGTTTAGATACTAGAATTGAAATTGATGGTGGCGTTACAGATTTGAACATTGAAAAGCTTGTAGAAGCTGGAGCAGATGTTTTTGTTGCAGGAAGTCATGTTTTTAAGAGCGTAGACCAAATAGGTACTATTGCTAACTTAAAGAAACTTGCTAATGCTTAATAACCAGGGAAGTTAAAGTTTAGCATTTGTTTTACATACATTGTAGAGCATATAAAAGACTACATTCTGGTTTATACAAAATATAAAAAAGCCTATTCCAATAAAGGAATAGGCTTTTATGTATTTAGGACTTAGCGACCTTCTTGGTCGATATTAACTCATTATTTACAAAGACCTTTAAGACATACATACCGGGTTTATGCTTCGTTAAATCAATAGTTCGGGATGTCGTTTTAAAGACTAAATTTCCTGTAAAATCATATACAAAAGTTTCAAATCTATCATTAGATTCACTTTCCTTTGCACTTCCTTGTTTGCAAGGATCTTCAATTACTTTATTTATATAATAAACCGCTTTAGATATAGTCTTCACTTTATAACTCACCATTTGTCTGCAAGGATTATTACCTGGAGGAGGAGGTGTAATAGTCATATATTTTGTAGTTGTACCGCACGCGTTGGTTACATCTACTTTTGCTTCTATTCTCCATGTGTTTCCCGAACCATGTCCAGACCCTTCATAATCTCCATCACTAACTAATAAATTAGCATATCCAACAGTCGACAATTCAGTCCAATCTATAGAAGTAATTTCTTGATTCATAACATCGGTACCACCAACACCTTCTATACTAAAGTTTGCCCAATTGTATAAATCTGGATCATTTTCAAAATCTACATAAATATTTGGCTTACCAATCCATATCTCTTTTTGAACTACCACACCATTATTAAACGAGGCATTAATCCAGCCATTACCTTTGTAATTCGCTGCGGCTATAACGGTAATTGCATTTCCATTACTACTTACTACTGTTAAATTATTAGATACAGACCAGGTTTGTACATCTCCTGGAGCCGAACAAGATTGAAAAGCATAGGTTACTGCTTGTCCTGCACTACACATTGGATTTGGACCAACTAAAGCACTTTGAGCAACAGGAAAGTAAGGATCTAATTGATTCCCTCCCAATTCTGCTAGCAACCAAACTACACTTTCTGCGTTAAAGCTAGTATGTTGTGTGTTTTTATCATGACCAAAATAAGAATCAAATGGCGTTAAGTTTTGACATACTAAATTTTTGTCTAATGCTTGCGCCCAACTTCTATCTGGACTTGTATGCCCAATAGCAGAAAAAGAAGCTATAAAAGAACTGGAATGTTTTAGAGTTCTTAAACTCCAATAAGAACCTCCTAGAAGACCAGATATACCTTCTACTACATTAGCCAAAGCATCTTCAAAAGACGCCCAGAAACTACCGGAAGCATTCGTCGGGTTAGTTCCAATTGTTGGCTTCGCTAAATCGTATTGCGCAGGAAACCATCCACCAGACACATTATCCATATTTCCTCGAGAATTCGAATTCGTCATATAAACACTCGCATCATTGAAGGACTTTTTAAATCTAGAAATCTTTCCGTAACTACTTGTATTGGGTAAAAAGTAAGTTTCAATACTAGCTATATGTTCTGTAAAATTAGTAAAAGGAATAATATTTATTCTTTGAAACGCTCTCATGTTCACTGTTTGCTCACTGTGGTTTGCGTAACTATCATTTGCATTATTGGTAAAAGGATTTTCATAAGCTTTTGATCCAGTTAAAGACCCATTTACCAAAGCAATTTTCCTAAGATTTTGTGGATACCCTTTAGAACCAGCGAGTCCATTATTAAACAGGTTATTATAAAACTGTTGAAAAAATGTAGATCCTCTAGAATAACTATACCCTTGAGAAACCGTTCTAGCATTTAAATGACTAGAACTTGTTCCATTATATTGCTCAATTAATTGCTGCTTTGCTGCTGGAGAACCTAGTTGATTATCCGCAAAATCTTGAGCGGAATCGCTATCGTCTTTAGCCTGATTTATAAAAGCTTGAACTCCTAAAGGAATATTAGCTCCTAAATGCGGACTATCTACACTTATCCATAACCTTGTATTATGTAACCATTGTGCTTGATTTGTTTCTTGATACTTCTTTTCCATATAAGATAAAGCATACCTAGATATTTGCCCTCCCATACTTGGTCCAACAATAACAAGCTCTTCATTAGACCCATTATTTGCAACCGTTGTATTTAAGTTTCTAATAAGTCTAGTTAATGCTAATCCATTTCTTTCAATAAAATCAGCACCACCATCAATGGTTCTGCCTCCAGACACATAGGTTGGATGGTTAACAATAATAACATCATATCCTATATCTCTTAGCCTACCTACCAAATTTGGTGATCCATCTGTTGGCTGCATCAAATCAAAAATAGACCTATGGTTCGCATAGCTAAATTGGCCATTATAAAGACTTACACAACTTGGATCATTAGCACAATCGACATCTTCAATTCTTCTTTTATTTTGTGGATCAAAACCATCTATGATAATAAGTGGCTTTAATAAAGTTGCTGAATTGTTTCCGTTATTTGTATGATAATACGTTCTATAATCAATTCGACCTCTTATAGATGATGGTTCATCATACCCTTGAAAAGATTCAGAAGCATCCGCAAGTACATAACTATTACCTATTGCTCCTGTTCTATTGGAACTTG
>JAGPUY010000068.1 GCA_018067265.1 Oceanihabitans sp.
GAAAGAATAATGAAAGAAGGTCGAAAATTCGGGATTGGAGCGATGATTATTTCACAAAGACCAGTTGAAATACCTGATACAGTTATTTCTCAAGTTAGTACGTTTATTGCTTTAAGGCTTACAAATAGTGGTGATCAATCCAAAATTATAAAATTTGCCCCAAATAATTTTTCAACTTTCCTTAAATCTTTACCATCGTTAGGTAATGGAGATGCTTTTGTGATAGGAGAATCTATGAAAATACCAATGAAAATAAAAATTCCTTTATTAGAATCTGTGAAGAATATTGATTTTGATAAGAAAATAGGAATTTGGAAAAAAGATAAAGCTGAAAAGTTCAGTTATACTAATACTATCGAAAGATGGATGCAAAAATAAAAAAATGGAAAATTTAGAATGGAATGAAATTGGACACGACTCTATTACTATTTTAAGAATAGCTCATTCAGGACAGGACTTATTTGTGGAATTTAAGCCTAAAGGAAGTGGTTATAAATACCATAATGTTCCTATGGAAATTTATCAAAGAATATTAAATAAAGAATGTTATAGTAAAAGTGAAGGAAAACCATCTTATGGAGCAACTTTACATCAATTAGTAAAAAAAGCAGGCTACTTACCAGAGCAGTATAAATAGTATTTATTATTTTAGAATTTTATAATTATTTAAAATGAAGAATGAAAAACGAAACACAAATAAAATGCCCTAACTGTGGCACCTCCATAGATGTTCAAGATATTTTATCGCATCAATTAGAAGAAGAAATAAAACAAAAGTATCAGTCTCAAATTGCCGATGAGAAGAAGAAGTATGAGCAGCAGCAAGAGAAACTGAAACAAGAGAAACACGATTTCGAACAAAAGAAGAAGAAAGAAAACGAGTTGTTTCAAGAGCGTTTAGAAAATCAGCTAAAAGCAGATAAAAAAGAAATAGAAGCAAAGCTTAAGCTGAAATTGAAAGAAGAACAGTCCGAACAGTTTGATGCGCTTCAGAAAGAATTAAACGAAAAGTCAGAACAAGTAAAAGAGTTAAATCGTTCGAAAGCAGAAATTGAAAAGCTAAAAAGAGAAAAAGGCGAATTAAAAGAAGCTGCAGAAGCAGAAGCACAGAAAAAGCTGAATGAAATTTTAACGACCGAAAAAGAAAAGATTAAAAAATCGGAAGAAGATAAAAATGAATTGCGTTTTAAAGAAATGCAAAAGCAATTAGAAGACCAGAAAAAGCTTACCGAAGAAATGAAGCGTAAGCAGGAGCAAGGTTCGATGCAATTGCAAGGAGAAGTGCAAGAACTAGCAATAGAAGAGTGGTTGGCGGCGCAGTTTCCTTTAGATACCATTCAAGAAATTAAAAAAGGTGCTCGTGGTGGCGATTGTATTCAGATTGTACATTCTAGAACCGAGCAAAATTGTGGTACTATTTATTATGAAAGTAAAAGAACTAAAGATTTTCAACCCACTTGGATTGAAAAATTTAAAGCAGATATTAGAGATAAAGGTGCCAATATTGGGGTTTTAGTAACCGAAGTAATGCCTTCGGATATGGATCGAATGGGATTGAAAGATGGTATTTGGATTTGTAACTACGAAGAATTCAAAGGACTTTGTGCAGTTTTAAGAGAAGGAATTCTACAAGTAAACAATGCTATTATTACACAGGAAAATAAAGGAGACAAAATGGACCTGCTTTACGATTACCTAACGAGTAACACGTTTAGAATGCAAATTGAAGCGATTGTAGAAGGTTTCACACAAATGAAATCGGATTTAGAAAGTGAAAAACGATCCATGCAAAGAATCTGGAAACAAAGAGAAAAACAAATTGAAAAGGTGGTAACCAATACTATTGATATGTATGGTTCTATAAAAGGCATTGCTGGTAACGCGATACAATCGGTGAAAGCCTTAGAATTGCCAGGGTATGACGACGACGAGGTAGACTAGTTTTAAGGATAATTCATTTTTTTTCAACTAAAATGAAATAAAAACAAGAAAAAGAATAAATATCTGAATTAATGGCACTATGTTTGTATATTATAAAGTATTAATAAATAAATTACATTACAATGAGTAAAGGAACAGTAAAATTTTTCAACGACACAAAAGGATTTGGTTTTATAACTGAAGAAGGAGTAGACAAAGATCATTTTGTACACATTTCTGGATTAATCGACGAGATTAGAGAAGGTGACGAAGTTGAATTCGATTTACAAGAAGGAAACAAAGGATTAAACGCAGTTAACGTAAAAGTTATCTAAGATATATACTTCAAGTTTTTACAAAAGCCCATCTATCTAGATGGGCTTTTTTAGTTTACAAACCTTTGTAAACAGAAAACCGGGAACAAGTAATTGTTCCCGGTTTTATCTTTATAATAGCGTATAACTATTAGGATTGTAAAAAGCGTCTCTTACTTTAAACTTTCTAATAATTTTTCTGCTACTAATTCCGAAGATGCTGGATTTTGTCCAGTAATTAAATTACCATCTTGCACTGCATAAGCAGCCCAATCATCGCCATTAGTATAATGAGCACCACTTTCTATAAGCATATCTTCTAGTAATAATGGCACCACTTCGGTTAAGCCTACAGCAGATTCTTCAGAATTTGAAAATCCGGTAACTTTTTTACCTTTTACTAATCGTGTTCCATCTTCATTTTTAACATCTTTCAACACTGCTGGTGCATGACATACAAATGCGATAGGTTTCTTTTGATTATTGAATTTTTCAATTAAAGAAATCGAAGTTTTATCATTGGTTAAATCCCATAACGGACCATGACCACCTGGATAAAATACGGCATCAAAATCGTCTGCATCCATATCCGATAATTTATTGGTATTTGCTATTTTTGATTTCGCATCTGCATCTTTATTAAAACGGTCTGTTGCAGCTGTTGCAGCATCTGGTGAATCACTACTTGGATCTATTGGTGCAGCGCCTCCTTTTGGTGTTGCGATAGTAATTGCTACGCCTTTATCTAATAAGGTGTAATACGGACTAGCAAATTCTTCTACCCAAAATCCTGTTTTTTTTCCGGTATCTCCTAATTGATCGTGAGAGGTTAATACAAATAATACTTTCATAGTTTTATCTTTTTCTAATGTTGTTTTCTCTTCTGAAACTTTTTCAGAAGTACTTTCCTTTTTACCTTCTTTACAACTAGAAGCTGTAATAATAGTAAGTGTTAAGGCTAATGTTTTTATTAAATTCATACTATAAATTAATAGGCCATTTTTACAATTTTCTCTACTTTATCTGGCGATAAGTCTTGGTGTTCTCCCAAACCTAACCAACCACGATCTGTAAATCGTTTTGCGATTTTTTCCGCAGTTCCGTCATAATCTTTGGTATAATCCGATAGCTTCGTATCGATTCCTAGTTCATGGAAAAAAGCAGTCGTTCTTTCTATTGCTGCGTATGCTTTATCGTCTGTGCTACCTTCGGTAATATTCCAAACGCGTTCTCCATATTGTGCTAATTTTTCTTTTTTAGCTTCAAAATTAAATTTGTAATGGCTTGGTGTAATAATAGCTAAAGTACGTGCATGATCGATTCCAAATAAAGCAGTTAACTCATGACCCATAGCGTGTACAGCCCAATCGGAAGGAACTCCTTTTTGAATTAATCCGTTTAAAGCCATCGTGCAACTCCACATAAAGTTGGAAGCCGCTTGATAATCGGTAGGATCTTTAATCACTTTCGGAGCAACCTCAACAATGGTTTGCAAAATACTTTCTGCAAAACGATCTTGTAATAATGCACCAGTTGGGTACGTCATATATTGTTCTAAAACGTGTGTAAAAGAATCCATTAATCCGTTAGCCAATTGACGTTCTGGAATAGAACGAATTACTTGTGGATCTAATATGGAAAACACAGGGAATAAACCTGGTCCGCCCATCGCTAGCTTTTCTTTCGTTTCGGCTCTTGTAATAACGGCACCAGAATTCATTTCTGATCCTGTTGCTGGTAAGGTTAAAACCGTTCCGAAAGGCATTCCAACTTCTGTTCTAACATTTTTAGTTAAAATATCCCAAGGTGTTTCTCCTTCATATACTGCTGCAGCAGATAAAAATTTCGTTCCGTCAATTACAGAACCACCACCAACAGCTAATAAATAGGTGATTTTTTCGTCTTTAATAACTTGTAAAGCTTCCATTAGCTTGGCATACTCTGGATTTGCAGGAATACCTCCAAATTCAACAACATCTACTTTTGCTAAAGCGGTTTTTACTTGATTGTAAATACCATTTTTCTTAATACTTCCTCCACCATAAAGCAATAATACTTTAGCGTCTTGAGGGATTTCTGTTTCTAATTGTTTTATCGTATCCTTTCCAAAAATGATTTTGGTTGGGTTTTTAAGTTCGAAATTATTCATTTTCTTTTTCTTTATTTTTTTAAATTTTCACTATCATTTTCCCTTTGTTTTTACCTTCAAATAAATCGATAAAAGCAGTTGGGATATTATCAAAACCATCCACGATCGTTTCGGTATACTTTAATTTTCCTTCGGCTAACCAACCAGATAAATGTTGCATCGCTTCTGGGAATTTTTCCGCATAATTAGAAACAATAAAACCTTGCATTAAAGCACTGTTTTTAACTAAGAATGGTTGTACGCTTAAACTTGTAGGCAATTCGGTTTCGTTATACACCGAAATAGCGCCACAAATAATAATTCTTGCAAATCTGTTAATGTTGAAAAATACAGCATCCGAAATCGGTCCGCCAACATTATCAAAATAGAGATCGACACCATTTGGCGCTAATCTTTTAAGGTCTGCATTAATATCTGTACTTGTGTTATAATTGATACCAGCATCAAAACCAAACTTGTCTTTTAACATGTCTATTTTTTCGTCGGTACCAGCAATTCCAATAACATGAAGACCAAGGATTTTTGCGATTTGTCCAACCACACTACCAACGGCTCCAGCAGCTCCAGAAACTACAATCGTCTCACCAGCAACCGGTTTACCTATTTGGGTTAAACCTAAATATGCAGTTAATCCAGTCATTCCTAAAACACCTAAATAGGTGCTTAATGGTGCTTTATTTCCATCGACTTTTAAAAGTCCTTCGCCAGTAGAAACTTGCTGTGTTTGCCAGTTTAACATACCAGAAACATAATCTCCTTCTTTAAAGTTTTCGTTTTTAGAAGCAATTACTTTTGCAATCACGCCTGAGTGTACTGGTTTGTTTAATTCAAAAGATGGAATGTACGATGTAGCATCGCTCATTCTTCCTCTTAAATATGGATCTACAGATACATAAGCGGCTTCCAAAAGGATTTCTCCTGTGTTTATAGTTAACGGTATATCTTCGGTAACAAATTCAAAATTGGAAACAGTAGGTTTCCCTTCTGGTCTATTGTTTAATAATATAGTCTTCATAATTTTTTTTTTATTCTATTACAGTCACTAATTCTTCCATAGGTTTTCTAACCTTTACCATATTTACTAACCAATCTTCCTCCTCTTTTCTATAACCAATTGGTAACATTACAGCACTGCGCAACCCTTTTTCACGTAGCCCTAAAATTTTGTCTACAGCGTCTGGTTCAAAACCTTCTAATGGCGTTGCGTCTACACCTTCAAAAGCAGCAGCAGTTAATGCTTCAGCAAAAGCGATGTATGCTTGCTTTGCGGCATGGTTAAAGTTTTCTTCGGCATCTTTTTGAGGATACATACCTAATAACATCTGACGGTAGTTTTCCCATCCTTCATTTTCAAAGCCGCGAATTTCATTGGTTAGATCAAACATGTGGTTAATACGATCTGCTGTATAGGTATCCCAAGCAGCAAAAACGAGTAGGTGAGAGCAGTCTGTAATTACAGATTGGTTCCAAGCAACTGGTCTAATTTGTTCTTTAACCGCTTGGTTTTTAATTACAAATATTTCAAAAGGTTGTAAGCCACTAGATGTTGGTGCCAGACGTGCCGCTTCTAAAATACGTTCTATTTTATCTTCAGAAACTTTTTCACCATTCATTGCTTTTGCAGCGTATCTCCACTTTAATTTATCTAATAATTCCATGTGATTGATTTTATTTTTTAAGTTGTTTTAGTAATTCTTTTTATATCGTTGGAAGTAATAATGACTTCGGCATGACTTGTACTATTTGCCAGGTTGATCATAGCGTCTACTATATCTTCTGGATCTGTTATTTTATACTCTTTTAGTTTTCCAATAAATAAAGGCTGAATCACCCTAAATACCGCCAATCCTATTTTTTCTAATGGGCGAGCCTCTTTACGGTCTCCACCAATAATGGATGGTCTTAATACAAAAGTGTTTTTTACGTTTTGTTTTAACACATCACGTTCCATTTCCCCTTTCGTTTTATTATAAAACACATTACTTTTTGAAGATGCTCCCATTGCTGAGATTACTAAAAAGGTGGGTATCTTATTTTCTTTAGAAAGTTTTGCTGCTGCCAAAGGAATACCATAATCGATCTGTTTATACAAGTCTTTATTTGGTGTTTTTTTAGCCGTAGTGCCAATGCAACAAAACACTTGGTCCCCTGTGAAATCGGCTTTAAAGTCTTCCAGTTTTAATAGATTACCTATAAACTGTGTTACTTTTTTGGGTAAACCTTCTATCTTAGAACGGGAAAACAATTTGATGCTTTCATAGCTATCGTCCTCCAGTAATTTTTGAAGTAAAATACCGCCAGTCAATCCAGAAGCGCCTAATATTATTGCTGTTTTTCTCATTTTATTTACAAACTTTTATACTACTCCAAGCAGATTGGTACGCTTCTTCCAGATGTGTTTTATCTAGTTGAAAAGCCCCGCGCTTTTGAGTAATCATTAAAAACGATAAAGGATTTATCGCATATGCATATAATAGATATTCGGATAAGGGTTTAATAATGCCTTCTTTTTTACCACGCGTCCAAAGGTCGAGTAGTGGTTGTAGATGCTTAATTCCCTGTTGTCTGCTAAGTTCATCAATCATTGGTGTATTATCACATTGTGCTAAAAACATAGCATTTTCACACTCTTTTAGCTTGAAGTCTGCAATGCGTTTCCATATGAGTTCAAATCCATCTTCTACAGACATACTTTCATCATAGGTCTCAAAAGCATATTTTGTATATTCTGCTTTCACTTCTATATAGGTCTGATTCACTAAGTCTTGTTTATTTTCAAAGTATAGATAAATAGTAGCCGGTGACACATTAGCCATTTTTGCTATTTTACTCATTGGTGTTGCGTGAAAACCGTTATTGTTTACTAACTCGATGGTTGCTTTAACCAATGCATTACGTTTATCAATACTTTTTTGAAGTTTGGCCATTATGCTTTAATTTTTTCTAGTTTATATGCCAATACAATAAGAATAAACTGTATTGGTAATCGAATAACAGCCGCGCGATGACTTCCAATGGCAGGCGTTTCTGAAAACACATCCCAAATATGAATAGGAAGAAAGAGGATCATTAAAATAAAAATACCTGTCGCTGCTTTACCAGCGTACTTTGGTATAAGTAACAGAATTCCCAATGCAACTTCTAAAACACCGGAAGCATAAATGATAAAATTTTCATAGACTAAAAAATCAGGGACAAATGCATTAAAAAAGCTTGGTTTTATAAAATGTTGGCTACCCGCATATATCATAAATATTGCTAATAGTATTCGTAAAATGTTCCAAATAATTTTCATCTCTTTATTTTATGTGTACAAAGGTATGGTAAAAAATGAATGTTCATTCTTTTTTAACAAAGATTTATATTTCTATAGTTCATTGGTGTTTTTTTAGAATAATAAAAGGCGGTGAATTACTGCTAGAATATAATCAATTCCTCATCTTTGTACTATGATTTATCCGTCCATTACAAAACATATACATACGCATATTCAGCCAACAGCGCAGGATATGCAGGTGTTTCGGTCTGTTTTAATGGAAGTCTCTATTGCAAAAGGGCAGTTTTTATTAAAACCAGGAACCAATGTGAAACACCAGTATTTCGTAATTAAAGGTTGTTTAAAAGCATATTATTTAGATGAAAAAGGCACGAAGCATATCATTCAATTTGCTATAGAAAATTGGTGGATTGGCGATTTTGAAGCTTTCTACAATCAAGCGCCTGCTAAATTATATATCGAAGCTATTGAGGATGCCCAATTATTAGCCATTCCTTATGATGGTCTCCAAAAAATCTATAAAGAGGTTCCCATTTTTGAACGTTACTTCCGTATTTTAATCACCAAAGCATTTATCGCTCAAAGCAAACGGATTTTGTCTACACAAGAAAAGAATACGCAACAACGCTATTTAGAATTTTGTACATCCTATCCGCAAATTGAAGATAGAGTGGCTAATTATGATATTGCCAATTATTTAGGGGTTTCTCCAGAAAATTTAAGTCGAGCTAGAAAAAAGTTAAATCTATCTTAATTGATTTAG
>JAGPUY010000070.1 GCA_018067265.1 Oceanihabitans sp.
GTAAATATTTTGTTAGGCTTTGGCGTGTCATTACTTATCAAAAATGAGGTGATTGCACTTGATGTGGCAATTTTCTATAATTCTCCGGCATTTATATTTAGCGGTTTCACCTTCCCCATTTGGGCAATGCCTTGGTTAAATAGTATGTATGCCCAATTAAATCCTTACACTCATTTTTTGACTGGTTTTCTAAAAATTTACCAGTTAGATACTCCTCTATACTTTATTGGGACAGAGGTCTCGAAACTCACGATATTTTTTATGATTGCTCTATTAATGATTGGTGGTGGCTTAATAGTTAATAGGAAAGAAATTTTTATATCAAAAAAAAGGAGTGTTATATGAATCTGCAACTAATATTTAGATTAATCAAGAAGGAAGCTGAATTGATACTGAACGACCGTAGTATCTTATTGGTTTTATTGGTTGCACCTATACTCTATTTTTTATTAATCGGGTCGACCTATATGAATAAGGAAGAGGAAAAGGTAACTATTGGCATAGTAGATCTGGATCAAACGCATAGCAGCAAGGTTTTTTTAAACAAGATTAATGCCACGCAGAAAGTAAATATAACCCATACCTATACAAATTTGCTTGAAGCTAAAAGAGGTTTCTCCATGTTTGATATACAAGGATTCTTGCATATCCCCAAAGGGTTTGAAAAGAAACTAAAGAACAATGAAAGTACTCCCATTGGTCTTGTGTTGAATAACACAAAATTCTTGTCATCCAACGATATCAATAAAACCGTAAACCTAGTTGTATTAGACTATGCATTGGAGTCACGACAGCGATTTTTTGAGTCCAAGGGAATTAATCCATCTTTTGCAGCGATAAAAGCTAATCCCGTAAAAGCACAGATTCATGCAGTATTCAACCCTACTAATAACTATGGAGATTTTTTATTACCAGCATTATTATTTCTTATTTTACACCAAACTCTACTCATTGGTTTCTCAGAGAGTGTAGCTTCAGACCGAGAGAAACGACTCATGAAAGTTAATTTTGAAGAAGCCAAGCATGGCTTCCTCAATTATATTATTGGTAAAACAGGGTTTTATCTAATGCTATATACGGCTTATGTATTATTTACTTTTTTAGTGGCCTTTCCATTTTTTGATTTACCAGTAAAAGGCAGCTTCCTTTCCTTATTCGCTGTTTCTGTACTATTGTTTTTAGTAACTCTACTTTATGGCTGGTTTATTTCCTCTTTCTTTAAATCACAAGTAAGGGCAATGGAAGTGATGGCCTTTACAACGTATCCAATATTTTTAGTTACAGGTGTTACTTGGTCATTTAAGGATATGCCCTTATTTTTACAATTTATTTCGAACCTTATACCTTTAAAGCCCTTTTTTATTTTTCTAAAAAAGCACGCTACAATGGGTGTTGATAGTCATTTGTACCTAATTGAGATTATACACCTACTGGTGTTATTATTGATTGGGTATGTTGCGGCATTTTTGAGATTTCGTTATTTACAAAATCGAGAACTAAAGCTAAACTCTTCAATTTTAATGCCATGATATTAAAACTGTTGCAATGAAATCACATTTACTATCTATACTAATTAAGAGAAATTTCGGAGCTAGAATTCAAGTAAAATATTTCTAACAATAAATAATTATGGACTACTTCTTAATTGCTACTATCTTAGTGTTCTTATCCGCAATTTTTGGATATATCAATGTACGCTTCTTAAAACTACCCAACACCATAGGTTTAATGTTAATTACAATCCTATTTACTTTAGCTCTATTTGTGCTTAGTTATTTAGATGAAACCTTGCTAGATGCCGAAAAATATATTATAACTCAAATAGATTTCAAAAGATTATTGCTGGACGTCATGTTGAGTTTTCTTCTTTTTTCGGGAGCACTCCACACCAATTTTAAGGAGTTCAAAATACTGCGCTGGCCTATTTTTACATTTTCAACATTAGGCGTTTTGACATCCACTTTTTTAGTTGGCACCTTTATGTTTTTTGTGCTTAATTTGTTTCACATTGATGTCATTTATATTAATTGTCTGCTATTTGGGGCACTCATTTCTCCAACGGATCCAATTGCCGTATTGGGAATTCTTAAGAAGGCAGGCGTTCCTAAGAAACTGGAAACAAAAATCGTAGGAGAGTCATTGTTTAATGATGGTGTAGGTGTTATTGTATTTATTACACTATTTCAAATCACTTCTTTGGGATTGGAAACAATTGAAGTCTCTGATATTTTGGAACTGTTTGGGAGGGAAATTATTGGAGGTATTCTTTTAGGGCTAGTTTTGGGATGGCTTGCATATCAATTAATGAAAAAAATTGATGACTATCAAATTGAAGTTATTATTACACTTGCAGTAGTAATGGTTGGTACGGTAATAGCTCAAAAATTTGATTTTTCAGCACCATTAACAATGGTAACGGCGGGACTTCTAGTTGGTGCCGACCGTGTAAGAAAAAATGCAATGTCTAAACAAACGGAAAATTATGTGGATAAATTTTGGGAATTGATTGACATGCTTTTAAATACCATTCTTTTTGTGTTGATAGGTATGGAAATGCTTGTACTCGCTTATAATATCAGTTATATATTTGCTGGATTGTTAGCAATTCCCATTATTTTGATAAGTAGGTTCCTTTCCCTTTTGCTACCAATAAGCTTTTTTAAGAAGAAATTGAATTTTGAACCAAACACGAATTTAGTGATGACTTGGGGAGGACTGCGAGGAGGCATATCTATTGCATTGGCATTGAGCTTAACAGAATCGATGAATAGGGAACTATTTCTATTTATTACTTATGGTGTAGTGGTATTTTCAATATTAGTGCAAGGACTTACCGTAGAA
>JAGPUY010000074.1 GCA_018067265.1 Oceanihabitans sp.
GTTAAAACTTGTTTAAATACTTCTACAGGTTGTGCACCAGTTACCGCGCTTTTTCTATTGAAAACAATGGTTGGCACCGAATTCACTCCTAAGCTTTTCCAGTAGTTTTGCTTGGTTCTTACTTCGTTTCTTGCTGCTTCATTATCTAGTTTAGCTAATCCCTCTTCGGCATTTAAACCAACATCTAATAAAGCTTGTTTTAAAATATCTCTTTTAGATACATCTTTACGTTCGCTAAAAAAAGAAGTGGTTAAACGCATTTTTAATTCCGTTTGTTTCCCAAATTCTTTGGCATACTCTAATAAAACATGTGCGTCAAAAGTGTTTACCATACGCATGTCATCAAAATAATCGAAGGTAAAGCCAAGTGCTTCTCCAACTTCTGTCATATTTTGCTTCGAGGCTTTTTGTTCCTCTACAGTAGAACCATATTTTTCTGTAATATGTTCATTTACGTTTTGACCTTCGGCAGGCATATTCGGATTTAATTCAAATGGTTGCCATTCTATTTCTACTTGATCTTCTATGCCAAGTTCTGAAATAGCTTTTTCTAAACGTTTATAGCCAATGGTACACCACGGACAAACAACATCGGAAACGATATCTATTTTTAATTTTTCTTTCATAATATTAAGTATAGGTAACTAGTATTTCAGTTACTTTTTTCAAGTCTGTTTCTACAATTTCTGTTTTTGGAGCTAAGGGAAATATCTGTTGGCCTGGTCTACTAACAAAAGCAGCTCTCCAGCCAGCCCAAAGTGCGCCTGCAACATCCCAGCCATGTGCTGCAATGAGCATGCATTCTTCTAGTTGTACACCCATTTTATGTGCACCCCAAACATAGGTATTCGTAAAAGGTTTAAATTTTCCAGAATCTTCCACACTAAGTCTTTCGTCAAAATAGTCTGTTAATCCTGCATTTTTAAACTGATTTTTTAATCCTTCATTCGAAGAATTGGTAAACGCAACTAAGGTATATCCCGCTTTTTTTAACTGTGTTAATGCTTCTTTAACTTCGGGATGCGCAGGCAGGTTCTGCATAGCTTGTGTGATTACCTTGCGAGCGTCTTCTTCTGAAATTATAATGTCATTATTTGCAGCTACCATTTGTAAAGCTGCAGCACCAATATGTCCAAAAGGTTTGTATTGTCCGCTTGCGGAAGTAACTAAAGAATAATGCAACATAGTCGTAAACCATAAAGAGAGTAATTCTTCTTTACCAGCTAGAGCAGCACCAATGTGCTTTTTCATTTGGGTAAGGTCAAGAACGGTTTCGTTTACATCAAAGAATAAAACTTTAGGTCTTCTTTGTTTTAGGGTTTCGCTATTGTTTATCATTTCTTAAAGGGTAATTAATTCGCTAATTTGAAGTACTCCTTGTACGTTACTGTAGTTTTTTATATCTGCAGCAAAGGTTGCAGCATGCGGACCAAAGGACGCTTGAAAACTTTCGATATCCTCAAATAATAAATGTGCGATGGCAACATAAGGAGCAGATTCTCCTGGAACTCTACTTGCAATTCCTAAGTCTAATTCTAAGCCTTTTAATGCAGCACCAACTGCTTTGGAAACCATTGGTAAATGCCTATTTTTATAATATGCTGTATCAAACTGAACCTCTTTTGAGTTTGGATACATTACCGATACTTTTATCATAATTATATGTTTTATAAGATTAATAAACCTTCCGCAAATATACGGAAGGTTTAAAGCTATTAATCAATCTGTAGTTTTAGGGAACTACATTTTTATTTTTTCCAAGCAAATGGTTGGAAAGCTGCATCTACAGGTGTATTTGCAATATGATTAGTATAGTTACTAATTACTTTTTGAGACAGACCTAAAATAATTTCTAATACTTGTTGCTCTCCATAACCAGCAGCATAAAAAGCATTTAAATCTTCTTGAGTTGCATTTCCACGATTTCTAACAATACTTAAAGTCATAGTACGTAAATCTTCTAATTTAGAATCTTCAAGAGGCGTTTCGTTACGTAAAGCTTCAGTAATAGCATCATCAACTTTCATCATTTTTGCAATTCCTGTATGAGCAGGAACACAGTAATGACAAGCATGTTCTACGTTTATTGTTTGCCATACTACGGTTAATTCTTCTTCGTTGAAAGAAGTTTGTGTAAATAACTCATGTAGCGTTTGATATGCTTCTAGAATTTTTGGAGCTCCTGCTAAAACCCCATGTAAACCAGGAATCATTCCATAAGCTTTTTGAGAATTTTCTAATAAAGGTTTGCTTGCTTCCGGAGCAGTTTCAATGTTGTGCACTTTTAATGTTGTCATAATTTTTCTTTTTAATTTAATATTTATGTTAATTTTATCTAAACGTTCGTTTAGTTATTAGGAAAAAAAAGGTTTAAATGTTTTTGAAGGTCATTTCAATATAATCTTCAATTTCTTTTGTGCTATTTACTCTTGCTGCGGCAGCTAAACCGTGTTTTGCTAATAGTAAAAAGTTGGTTTGTTTTCGTATGGTTTCTTCATCCTTGGAAGGATCCATTTGTAATTTTTCGGTAATGATGGATTTTAAATTATCCATAAACGAATGCATCTGTTCCTGAATTAATTCATCCTCATTTTCTGAAAACTCGTTATAGGTATTTGTTAAAAAACAACCTTTTAAATTGTCGTTTTTAAAATTAGAACTTACAGAATCATAGAAAAATTGTTTAATGTCTGCAACGCCATTCGTTCCTTTTTTGAAGCTGTCTAAAACAGTATGTATTTTGGATTTGTATTGTTTTAAACTTGCAAGAAACAAACCATGTTTGTTGCCAAAACTAGAATATATAGAAAACTTGTTAATGCCCATTTCTTTTTCAAGCATTTGCATCGATGTCGTTTCATAGCCATTTTTCCAAAAAAGGAGCATTGCTTTTTCTACGACTTCTTGTTCGTTATATTGTTTCTTTCTAGCCATCTTTATTTTCCGTGAAAACGGAAGGATTTTCTAATTACATGACAAAACTAACCAATCGTTTAGTAATAAAAAAACGTTTTAACTTTTATTTATCGTTTGTTATAAATTACTAGCTTGTTTTTTTAAAACTACAAAACAAGAAGTTTTGTATGGTGCCAAATGGTGTTTTATGATCTTCTATTATACAAGCCGTTTTTTCAAATTCCTTTTTAAACACCGTAGTTAGTTTTTCTTCACTATACTGTTTAATTTCAAGGCCACTACATTTGGTAGGTCCGTTTTCTGAAAAGGTTCCCATTATTAAATAACCAGTTACTTTTTCTGTTACAATGCTTACATATTTTGCAATGTCTTCTGGTGTTGTTAAAAAATGAAAAACCGCTCTATCGTGCCAAAGGTCAAAAGAAGTTTCGGGCACAAATGTACTTATGTCGCTAACGATCCAATTTACATTTTTTGCTTTTTCGCCTAATCGGATTTTTGCTTTTTCAAGCGCTTTTTCAGATATGTCAAGTACGGTTATGTTTTTAAAACCTGCATGTAATAAATGGTCTACAAGTTTACTATCACCTCCTCCGACATCTATTATTTTAGCAGCTTTATTTAAGCCAAAAGAATGTATGAATTCCAGCGATACTTTTGGTGTTTCTTGCGTCCAACTGACTTGGTCTGGATTTTTAGTTTCATAAACTGTTTCCCAGTGGTTTTTTCTGTTTGTTTTCATTTTAGATAAAGGCTGAAATTGAAATAATAATATTTTACAACTTGTTTGATAAACGACTAATTTAGTCCAAAAGGAACGAATTAGATAAGAATTTAGTGCGTTTTATTAGATAAGTTAGTGACTAAAAATTAAGGATACAAGTGGTTATTATATATAATTTGTAGGTTTGTAGTTATCGATATTGTGTTTATGAAGCAGGAAGAAAATAAATCCAAAAAAATAAAGAAACCTTGGCCAACTAAAGATGCCATGGAACAGGTTTATGAAAGGAAACTTTGGGGAAGTAATAGTGCTGCATTTTATTCTGGCGTAGGATCACATGATGCAGATATTGTAAATCCGTATGTAGATGCAGTAGCCTCTTTTTTAACTTCTTTTACATCGCCGCTTGTGGTTTGTGATTTAGGTTGTGGCGATTTTAATGTAGGTAAGGAATTGGTGAAGCATACCAAAAAGTATGTTGCTGTCGATATTGTTTCCGATCTTATTGCTCATAATAAAAAAGAATTTACAGCAGATCATTTAGAGTTTCATTGTTTGGATATTGCGGTAGATGATTTGCCATCTGGTGACTGTGTTTTATTACGACAAGTTTTACAACATCTCTCGAATGCGGAGGTGCAAAATATACTGAATAAGCTATCCAATTTTCAATATGTGATTATAACAGAACATGTACCGAAAGGTGATTTTATTCCCAATGCAGCTATTATTTCCGGACAAGGAATCCGACTAAAAAAACAAAGCGGATTAGATGTCTTAGCGAGTCCTTTTCATTTTAAGGTAGAAGAAGCAAAACAGTTATTATCTATTCCTTTAAAGGAAGGTAAAGGCATAATTGTAACTACGCTTTATACCGTTTAGAAACGAAGGAGATAAAAGGAAAAAGGATTAAATAGTTTTAATGAAAATACTTCTTCCTAAAATGTATGGGAGTTAGTCCGGTTTTGGCTTTGAAAAATTTTGAAAAATAGGCATAATCCGAAAACTCTAACGTATTTGCAACATTAGCTAAATTATTACTTGAATGTACAATCAGCCTTTTAGATTCTAGTAGTATTCTTTCTGAGATTAACTGACTTGTAGTTTTGTTTATGGTTTGCTTTACTACTCTATTGAGATGCTTTGTGGTTATATGTAATTGATTGGCATAAAACTTTGGCAATTTCTCTTTGTAGAAATGCGTGTTTATGGCATTTTCTAAGTTTTCTAGTATGATAGAATAGCTGGGCGAAACAAGTTTTTCAGGATTTATATCTGCGGTGTATGCTCGTGTTAATGCTATATAAATACTATTGATAAGGTTTGTTATTTTTAATTCTTTTAAAAGATGGTCTTGTTGATATTCGGTATAAACCTCTTGGAATTTTAATTGTAATTTCTGTCTTTTTTCTTGTGGTACTTCTAGTAAAGGCGGGTTTTGATAGGAATAAAAAAAGGGAAACGAATGCAGGGAATGATCTAAAAACTTCATGTCGTAAAATGTCTGCGAATGGAAAAAGATATAGCCTTCCGGTTTTGTGTCAAATTTCCAGAAATGGGTTTGTCCGGGTTTTAAAAAGAAAACTTTACCTGGGTTTATAGTATAAGAATTAAAATCAATTTCGTGGGTTCCAGTTCCTTCCGTAAAGAGCACGCAAAGATAGAAATTATGGCTGTGTGGTTTGCTAATTAAGTTCTTGTTGCGTTCTATATGGTTAGCAAAAGAATTGATATACAAATCTTTTAATGGCTTCGATTTTTGAAACTGATCAATTTTTAAAACAGGTATCTTCATAGAAAATGTCTTAAAAGTACAAAAAATGGCGTTTATTCTATAGGATTATAAAGGTTTTATTATTCTAGTTTTGCGGTACCATTAATTCATAGATTATGAGCGTAGTTCTTAATGCATTAAATTGTAAATGTCCCAATTGTAAAAAAGAAAATATCTTTAATAATAGAGGTAGTTTGTTATTGTTTAAGATTCCTAAAATGAGTGCTAGATGTAACGAATGTGATTTTAAATTTGAAAGGGAACCGGGTTTCTTTTTTGGGGCTATGTTTGTTAGTTATGCACTTGCTGTAGCACAAATGATAGCAAGTCTTATTGTTTTTTGGTCTTTTATTGATTTATCTCCTTTAAGAGTCTTTTTGATTATTACACTAATAGCCTTTTTACTGGGCGCCGTTAATTATAGAATTTCAAGATCTATTTGGATCTATCTGTTTTATTAAGATTGATTTTTACATGTTTATTGGATACTTCTTACCTATAGATAACAAACAGAAATAGGGAAGCTACATAAGATAATGTGGCTTCCCTATTTTTAATTTGGATGCAGCTGTAAAACAGCTACAGTTTCTTTCGCAATTAGATGCTTTCTACAAATTTTAAGAACACTTTTTTGTGTAATTCTAAATCTAGATTAGGAGAAAGGGATGCGCGTACAATATAGT
>JAGPUY010000088.1 GCA_018067265.1 Oceanihabitans sp.
TTTCGTTTTTATCTAACGTAGGTTTAGACTACTTAACTTTAAACCGAAAATCGAATTCGCTATCTGGTGGAGAAAGTCAACGTATTAACCTAGCAACCTCTTTAGGGAGTAGTTTGGTGGGTTCCATGTATATTTTAGATGAACCAAGTATTGGTTTGCATCCTAAAGATACAGAGCGTTTAATCGTGGTTTTAAAAGCACTTCGCGATTTAGGAAATACAGTAATTGTGGTTGAACATGATGAAGATATCATGAAAGAAGCCGACGAAATTATTGATATTGGTCCAGAAGCTGGAACTTTAGGAGGTCACGTGGTTGCTACAGGAACTTTTAAAGACATTTTAGCTTCCAATTCACTAACTGCGCAATATTTAAATGAAACGCTAAAAATTGAAGTTCCTAAAAAACGAAGAACTTCAAAATATGCTATACAAGTTGTTGGAGCAAGAGAAAACAACCTGAAAAATATTGATGTTACTTTTCCTCTAGGTATGTTAACGGTAGTTACAGGAGTTTCCGGAAGTGGAAAAAGTACACTAGTAAAAAAGATTCTCTTTCCTGCTATACAAAAGCATCTTACCGGTTTTGGAGATAAACCAGGACAGTTTACCGAGTTAAAAGGAAACTACAGCAATGTCAAACATATTGAGTTTATAGACCAGAATCCTATTGGTCGTTCTTCACGATCTAATCCCGTAACTTATGTAAAGGCTTATGATGATATTCGTGCTTTATATGCGAGTCAGAAATTAAGCAAGATTCGTAATTATGCAGCCAAACATTTTAGTTTTAATGTAGATGGAGGACGCTGTGAAACCTGTAAAGGAGAAGGCGAAGTTACTATAGAAATGCAATTCATGGCAGACGTGCATTTAGAATGTGAAACCTGTAAAGGAAAACGTTTTAAAAAGGAAGTCTTAGAAGTTACTTTTGGCAATAAAAATATAGATGACATCTTAAATCTTACTATAGACGATGCTATTGCGTTTTTTACAGCACACGAACAAAAAAAGATACAAACGAAACTACAACCATTGCAAGACGTAGGTTTAGGATATGTTACTTTAGGACAAAGTTCTTCTACTCTTTCTGGAGGAGAAGCACAACGAATCAAGCTTGCCACATTTTTAGGAAAAGGCTCCAGACAAGAAAAAGCACTCTTTATTTTTGATGAACCTACAACAGGATTGCATTTTCATGATATTCAGAAATTACTAAAATCCTTTTATGCTTTAATTGAAAAAGGACATTCTATTATTGTAGTAGAACATAATATAGAACTGATTAAATGCGCAGATCATATTATCGATTTAGGTCCGGAAGGTGGAGAAACTGGAGGAAAACTAGTAGCTACTGGAACTCCTGAAGAAATTATAAAAGTGAAAGCTTCCATTACTGGGAAATATTTAAAGGACAAACTATAAAACTCAAACATTGTCATGCTGAACGCGTTTCAAAATCTATTCCTGTGTATACAAGATGCGGAAATAAATGCAGTTTAAAAAGCATTCCTGCATCTAAACTATAGCATCTAATACATCATAACAGCAAACCCAAATACAATAAGTCCTGCAATAAATGCTATAGGAAAAAACAAGAAGGTTACTAAATTTGCTTTAAAAAAGCTTTTAAACCAACCTTGTTTGTAAAATCGTTTTATGGCAAAAAACAGATATATAAAGGTAGAGAATACAATTATTGTATCTATCCAATCTGGAATTTCTACAATAAAATTAATTCCGAGAATTAAGCTAAATACGGTAAACAGGAATGTAAAATAGTAGAAACTAAAGACTAAATGATGTGCATAACGCCCGGTTTTTCTAAAAAATAGTTTTAATATTAAAGCAAATATTGGTAAAATAAAAAACATAGCAATAGGTATCGTATCAAAAAAGGTTTGGAATATTCCGCCAGCTTTTCGTGATTTATACATTTTTAAACCTTGTGAATAAATTCGTTTTTCGAAAGCTCCATCGTTGTCTTCCAAACCAAATTCTTTATAAATAGTTTTATCTGTAGCGCCTACTCGAATTAAGGAATCTAATTTCTCTTCACTAGAATCAAAAGAAAAATTTATAGGATTCGGATTTACATTAGTAACAATAGAGTCTATTACCTTTTCATTCATTCCAGTTAAAAACTTATTTTTTTCCAATGCTTCTCTAATTTCTGCTCTAGCAATAGAATCTTCTTGTATCTTTTTTGAAAGTTTAACTACGTTAAGAGAATCTTTAAAACGATCTCCTGTAATGGTATCTATTAATTTTTCCCTATTAAATGCTTTTCCTAATTCTGTATCTAATTTATTACTCCAATTATTCACTCTAAAAGAATTTAAAAAGAAAAACACAATGGCAATAAACAAATACATTTGTGCAGGATGCAAATACAGTAAACGTTTACCTTCAATAAATTTTTCAGCTAAAAATCCTGGCTTAAGTAGTAAAGGTAAAAAGCTCTTAAAAAAACGAGCATCAAAAGAAAAGTAATTACTAATGGTATTATAAAACAAGACACCAATTGTAAGTTCATCTTTATCCTTTTGTCCGCAATGTGGACAAAATTCATAGGCTTCATCAAAAGGTTTTTCGCAATTCTTACAATCTTTTAACTGTACAGACATGGTGTTTGGTTGGTTTGTATAAAAATAGAAAAAAGAAATCAATAAAATACCACGACTAACTAGCTGATAATTATACAAATACATTTTTGGCACGACAATTGAAACTTACAAAACAAATAGCGTACGCCGAAAAGCTAAATGAGTAGGCATAATCTAATACCTAAATACTATGAAAAAATTAGTACTATTATTTACAGGAATGTTAATCACATTAACCACTGTAACCGCAGCAGAAAAAAATACTGCAACACAAAAACAAGGTGAAGATTTAAATATTTCACGCTACAGTTTTGCACAACCAATTCAATTTGTAGAACGTGGCGTGGAGTTCTTAATCTTTCCGGATGGAAGTTTTGATTTCAATACCAATCTAGACTATACACAAGGCGATTCGTATTACAGAACAACAAACACACGTACGAACACCAATACTAGAACCGGTACAAGAACAAGAAGTGTCAATACCACTTTTGGTGCTCCTGGAACTAGAGTTACCTATACTACTTCAAGTATCCCAAGAGGTGGCGTTATTATAACACATGATAGCCATGGAAAAGTGAGAAGAATTGGGAACGTTTTTGTGAACTATAACAGAGAAGGACAAGTAAAACGATTAGGTTCTGTTTATATAAACTATAACCGATACAGAATGTTAGATCAAGTTGGAGGTTTGCATATACGTTATGACAGAAACGGAAATGTAATAGCAATGACTGGTCATGTAAACTATAGCAACCAAGGTTGTGGTGTTTGTGGAATGAGCGCATGTTCTATAAATCATTTTGATAGCCATAACGATTGGGATAATGACCACAACGATTATAACAACGCTGATTTTTACTACTATAAAAAAGAGGGTAAAACCGTTAAACAAAAAAAGCTTAAAACAAGTATTAGAGTAAGAGATATTAAATAATCTCTATAAAAATAAAACAAGAACCTCACGAGACAGTTACCCAAAGCGACTTCGTGAGGTTTTCTATTTCAAACATCTATGAACACTTGTTAATAATTAATTCCCTTCCCGAAGACATTTCATTTTTACAACAATAGAATATCATTTACATTTGGAAGTAATCCTAAATTTCTACCAAAAATGCGTATAGAATACGATATAAAACTCGGTTTTAAAGATGTAATGATAAGACCAAAACGTTCTACTTTAAAGAGCCGATCTCAAGTATCTTTACAACAAGAATTCAAATTTTTAAACAGTAAAATCACATGGAAAGGCATTCCCATTATGGCTGCCAATATGGATACTGTTGGGACGTTTGAAATGGCTTTAGCATTAAGTGAAAAAGGATTATTTACAGCAATACATAAACACTACTCTATTGCAGAATGGGAAAATTTCTCTAATAATGCTCCCGAAGGAATGGAAGATTATATTGCCATTAGCACTGGAATAGGAAAGAAAGACGCCGAAAAACTGGCTTCTATTTTTAGCGTCAATCCAAATTTCAAATTTATTTGTATTGATGTTGCCAATGGCTATTCGGAACATTTTGTAGATTTTGTAAGACATACTAGAACTCAATACCCAGACAAAGTAATTATTGCTGGTAATGTAGTTACTGGTGAGATGGTAGAAGAATTATTACTCTCTGGAGCAGACATTATAAAGGTTGGTATTGGTCCGGGAAGCGTTTGTACCACACGTGTAAAAACAGGTGTTGGCTACCCGCAACTTTCTGCAATTATTGAGTGTGCCGATGCTGCTCATGGTTTAGGCGGTCACATCATTAGTGATGGCGGTTGCACAACTCCTGGGGATATTGCGAAAGCTTTTGGTGCTGGAGCAGATTTTGTTATGCTTGGCGGTATGCTTGCTGGTCATGAAGAATCTGGTGGCGAATTAATAGCCGAAAACGGAAAACAATACAAGCAATTTTATGGTATGAGTTCTAATACAGCCATGAAAAAACACGTTGGCGGTGTTGCAGAATACAGAGCAAGTGAAGGTAAAACCGTTAAAGTCTTATTTAAAGGAAAAGTAGCAAACACGTTGTTAGATATTCTTGGTGGTTTACGAAGCACTTGTACTTATGTTGGTGCATCTCGTTTAAAAGAACTTACCAAAAGAACTACTTTTATTCGTGTTGCCGAGCAAGAGAACCAAGTTTATACTACAGAATAAGCAAGTACACCAAAATAAATAAACGTACCTTTGCAACTTATAAAAAAATGACATATATAATTTGTCATTTACCAAATTTATTATATGTCATTTAAATCTTTAGGCTTATCAGAAGCCTTATTGAAAGCAATCCAGAAAAAAGGATATACTACTCCAAGTCCAATTCAGCAAAAAGCAATCCCTCCAGTTTTATTAGGAGCAGATGTTTTAGCTTCGGCACAAACAGGAACAGGAAAAACTGCAGGTTTCACCTTACCTTTATTACATTTACTTTCAGAAAATCCGAAAGAAAAATACAGACCAATACGTGCTTTAATATTAACTCCAACACGTGAATTAGCTGCACAAGTATATGCTAACGTTAGAGAATATAGTGAGTTTTTAGATATACGAAGCGCTGTTATTTTTGGTGGTGTTAACCAAAAACCACAAGCAGCAACTATACGTCAAGGTGTCGATGTTTTAGTCGCAACTCCTGGTCGTTTGTTAGATTTAGAAAGTCAAGGCTTACTATCTTTAAAACGTGTTGAAATATTTGTTTTAGATGAAGCAGATAGAATGCTAGACATGGGATTTTTAAGAGATATCGAGCGAGTTATGAAGTTAATGCCTGCTAAGAGACAAAATTTAATGTTTTCGGCAACATTCTCTAAAGACATTAAAAAACTTGCAAACGGTATTTTACGTGACCCTATTCAAGTAGAAGCTACTCCTGAAAACACAACAGTAGATGCTATTAACCAAAAGGTTTATCGCGTAGCAAAAGCTAAAAAAACAGCTTTACTTTTAAAGCTTATTATTGATGGACAGTGGAACCAAGTTTTAGTTTTTACACGTACCAAACATGGTGCAAATAATTTAACTAAAAAATTAGTAGGCGCAAATATTCCTGCGGCTGCAATTCATGGAAATAAAAGCCAAGGCGCAAGAACCAAAGCATTAGCTGGTTTTAAAAGCGGAAAAGTAAATGTACTAGTAGCTACAGATATTGCTGCAAGAGGATTAGACATTCCGTTGCTACCACATGTTGTCAATTTTGAGTTACCAAATATCTCAGAAGATTACGTACACAGAATTGGTAGAACTGGTCGTGCCGGAGCTAAAGGTGAAGCTTTATCTTTAGTATGTACCGAAGAACTTGGTTATTTAAGAGATATTCAAAAATTAGTTGGAATGAAAATTCCTTCGGAAACATTAGAAGGTTTTGAACCGGATCCTAACGAACCAACAGAACCTGCAAAACAAGGTCAAGGTAGAGTAAGAAACTCTGGAGGAGGAAATTCTAATTCTAGAGGAAAAGGAAAAGCTTCTTCTAACAAAGCAACTAATAACTCGAACAGAAATAAAAGCGGAAACTCTAGACGTACCAGAAATTCATAAAAATGACAGAAGCTTTAAGAGATAAAATAATTAAAGTCTGTACTTTAAAAATACAGCAAAAAGGCGAAAATGTAGGTTTATCATTTTACGCCTTTTTCGCTAATAAAAATGATAATCCGGAAGTATTAATGGAAGCTGCTACTTGGTGGATTATGACACATAAGTTAGATCATTTTGAAAAAGCAGTAAAGATTAAAGCTTTAGTCGAATAGTTATGAATACACAACCCAACAACCCTTTACATGGTGTTAAACTAGAGCAAATCATAAACGAATTGGTTGCACATTATGGCTGGGAATATTTAGGATATACCATAAAAATTAGATGTTTTACAGAGGATCCTTCTGTAAAATCTAGTTTAAAGTTTTTAAGACGTACGCCTTGGGCTAGAACCAAAGTGGAGAATTTGTACTTGAAAATGTTGTCTAAAAGGAGAAAATAGCGGTTTTCATATTTAAAGACACTTCGACTGCGCTCAGTGTGACAAACATTGTATTGAATAGCAAAAAAAGAATAAACGTTTTTTAACTCCTCTTTCAATAGATTAAAAAAAACGGAATTCATTCTCCTCTTAAAATAAGAGGAGAGCCACATGCTAACAAAATGTTTAGTTAATAACTACTTATCTGCATCCGCAAACACATCATTTTTTGCTAAACGCAGTTTCTTAACTTCCATCTTTTTAAGCATCCA
>JAGPUY010000094.1 GCA_018067265.1 Oceanihabitans sp.
GTCTGTAAAAAGCATTACTTTCTTCTGCGGTTGAAAATCCAGCATATTGCCTAATCGTCCATGGCCTACGAACATACATGGTAGAATATGGACCACGAAGATTAGGTGCAAGTCCTGCCACAAAACCTATATGTTCTACATCTTGTAAATCTTCTTTATTATAATTGGATTTTACAGCAATGTCTTCCGCCGTTTGAAAAAGGCTATTCGCTTCCGGCTTTGAATCTTTAGCTTCCGGGGTTAAAGTGATATGTTGGATGTTTTTGCGCATGAATAAAATTTATTGTTTTCTTGGACGCTTATTAAAATCTACTTTAGCGTTATTTAAGTCCGCTTTTATTGCTGGTTGCGTAGGTTTTGGCTTTATGTAATTTGGTCTATTAAAATCTACATTGGTAAAATCTATTTTTAATATATCTGCATAAAAATACTCTAGGGCGACATACATGGATAAATATTTGTCTGCAGATACCGTGCTTATTTTTGTTCGTAAAGCAGGTGCATACAAATCTCTACGCATGCTATTTGTGGAAACTAATGCATTAAAGGTTGTAGCAAGATCTCCCTTTTTCATCTTGTCTGCAAGACATGTAATAATTGGGTTGTTGTAATTCACGCCATTATCACCAATAAAACCAGCGTTTTTTAGAGCGGCTGCTAATGCTACAGAATGCTTAGAAGTATATTTACTAAGGTCTGTTTTTTTATTTACAGCTTGGGTTAAAAACGTTCTGTATGCGCGATTGGTGTTTTGCTCCTGTACTTCAAAATAAGAAATAATATCATTTTCAAAAGAATATAAGGCTTCATTTAATAATTTGTTATCTGCATCCTCGCAATTTATTAATGGCGTTTCTTCTGCAAATTGATAATCTGAAAAAGTACCGTTTCCTTGTTTACAGCTTGAAAAGTTAAAAATTAAAATTACTAATAAAAGTTTAATAGTACTGTTTTTCATGTGTTTATATTTAATGTTTTTAATTGGTCATCTGCAACATCTTTTTAATCCTTTCATTAGAAAATAGAATAGGAGTTAAGCGTGTTACAGGATGTAATATGTTTAATTTTCAGTTTTTAATCTTTCTTGTTCTATTTTTTCAGCCAAACGTTTTTCAATAATAGGCTGTATTAAGGTTTTTCTAATATTTGTTTTTACAAAAGGAAAGAGTTCTAATTCGTCTTTCATTCTATCGTTTTTATTAGGATGCTTATTGGTTCCTAATAAAACAATTTCACCAGCATCAAACTGTTCTTGTTCTTTAGCAGCACTTTCTTTTATTTTTCGTTGAATAGTGCCTTCTTTTAACTGATTTAAAAAACCACCTTTTGCTTCTATGTCTTTAAATAGTTCTAAAGCCTTTTCTGCTAGCTGATTGGTTAAACTTTCAATATAATAAGATCCTTTGGAAGCATTTTCTACCACATCAAAATAGCTTTCTCTTTTTAAAACTAAGAGTTGGTTTCGTGCAATACGTTCGCCAAATTCATTGTCTTTATGATAAATAGCATCATAGGCCAAGTTACAAATAGTATCTGCTTCACCAAGAATAGCACTCATGCATTCAGTAGTAGTGCGTAGCATGTTTGTGTTATAATCGTAAATCGTTTTGTTTCGTTTTGTTGGTGTTGCAACGATATGACAAATGGCTTCTAGATTATATTCTTTAACTAAGGTGTTACATAATAGGCGTAAAGCGCGAAGTTTGGCGATTTCAAAAAAATAGTTGGTGCCTACAGCAATGTGGTAGGTGATTTGAAGCGGTTGCTTTTCTGTATTTTCTAAATGATTTAAGTATTCATTGGTTTGTGCCATGGCATATGCCAATTGCTGCACCATCGTTGCTCCAGCATTTTGGTACAAAGAAACATCTATAGAAAAGGAATTGGTGTTTTTTACAATAGCTTCAAAATGTTGATGGTCTTCTTTTAAGTTTGTAAACCAATTTCCTGTTTTGGCAAGGTTACCAATAATATCGGTATGCATGTGAAAGTTACCTTTATTAGCGCCCTTTGGACTGCGTTCCAGGAGATAATCGTTTAATTTTTTTACGAATTCAGAATCTAAAAATTGTAATTCAAAGTATAAAATGGTTGTTTCTAAATCTATATTTTGAAGTAAATCGTTAATAGAAAAGTCCTGGTTAGGAATAATAAACAGAATGCTTTCTGCACCACGCTCTAAAATATCTAATGCTTTTTTGTTGCTTAATGGAACATCGTAAACAAAAATAGATTGGCAAATTGACCAGTCTTTTGGACCGGTAATACTATTAAAAGGTGTTTTAAATTCATCGGCGTGATAAAATGGTTTCACATCAATGCCTTCGTTGGTTTTCCAAATTAGAGTGTCATTATAATCTGCTCCTTTTAGGTCTACTTGTATTTTTTGTTTCCATTCTTTTGAAGAAACTTTATCAAAATCAGTAAATAATTTTTTAGTCATCCTTCTCTGTTTTTAAGCTGTCTTCGTATTCAATAATATAAATCTCTTCGTTATCACGCTTCATATAATATGCTTCGCGTGCAAATTTTTCTAATCCTTCGTCTGTACTTAGTTTTTTAAGTCCCTTATTGTCTTTTTCAATTTCTTTAATATAGAATTCTTTTTCGTCTTCCAGGTCATTAAGGTCGTTATTTAATTCGTTGTGAATAAGTAAGGAGTTGGCATCAAAAAACAGCATCCAAATAGCGAATATGGAAAAAATAATAAGGAATATGTTTTTAAAATACTTTAGCATTAACTTATTCTTTCGTTTATAATAGTTCTAACTATATCTACAGCAACGGTATTGTATTTATTGTTTGGTATAATAATGTCTGCATACTCTTTCATTGGTTCAATAAATTGTTGATGCATTGGTTTTAAGGTGTTTTGATAACGCGTTAACACTTCGTCTATATTTCTACCACGTTCTGCAATATCCCGTTTTAGTCTGCGTATTAAACGCTCATCACTATCTGCATGTACAAATATTTTGATGTCAAACATATCACGTAACTCCCGATTGGTAAGTATTAAAATACCTTCTACAATCATTACTTTTCTTGGCATGGTGTGAATGGTGTCGCCAGTTCTGTTGTGCTTTACAAAAGAGTAAACCGGTTGATCTATTGGATTTCCATTTTTTAATTCTTTTAAATGTTCTGCTATTAAATCAAAATCGATACTTCTAGGGTGATCGAAATTGATTTTTGTTCTTTCATTTAACGAAAGGTGGGATGTATCTTTATAATAATGATCTTGTGAGATTACACCAACTTCTCCTTCTGGTAATTCGTTAAGTATTTGATCTACAACGGTTGTTTTACCACAGCCAGTTCCTCCAGCAATTCCTATAATAAGCATGAATATTTATTTTGATTTGATAAGCAAATTTAAGGTTATTTCTTCGGAATTATTTTAACTATTCCAACATTTTCTACACCAACATAAATATAACCGTCTGGACCTTGACGAACACTCCGTACTCGGCCAATACCATCTAATAATCTTTCTTCAAAAACGACCTTGTTCTTTTTAAGTACACATCGGTCTAAATACTGAAACTTTAAAGAACCAACCAGTAGATTTCCTTTCCAGTCTGGGTAGATATCACTTGTAATAAATGCCATGCCACTTGGTGCTATCGAAGGATCCCAGTAATGAAGTGGTTGTTCCATTCCAGGTAAACTGGTTTTGTCTGTAATTTTTGTACCATGATAATTAATACCATAGGTTATTTCTGGCCAACCATAATTTTTACCAGCTTTAATAATGTTTATTTCATCACCACCACGCGGCCCATGTTCATGCGTCCAAATTTCTCCAGTAATAGGATGTTTAGTCATGCCTTGCGGATTTCTATGTCCGTAAGAGTAAATCGCTTTTTTTGCATTTGGGATATTTATAAACGGATTGTCTTCTGGAATAGATCCATCATCATGTAGTCTATATATTTTTCCACCATCGCGAGTAATATCTTGCGGATTAATATCTCGCTTTCCACGTTCGCCAATAGAAAAATACAAGGAGTTTTGGTTATCAAATGCTATTCTAGAACCAAAGTGTTGTCCTGCAGTCGTGTTTGGTAAGGCTTTATAAAGCACTTCATGGTTTACCAGTTTGTTTCCTTCTAATTTAGCTCTCATAATAGAAGTGTGTGCGCCATTATTTTCATCATTAGAAGAAGCATAAGAAATATATAGCCAACCGTTTTCTTTATAATTGGGATGTAGCTCTATATCCATTAAGCCGCCTTGTCCAAGAAGCTCTATATTGGGTACATTAGAAATGGCTATTTTCTTGTTTTCTTTAAAAAGAATCATTTTCCCTGATTTTTCATTAATTAAAATGGAACCATCTGGAAGAAAAACAAATCCCCAAGGATTTTGCACTTCAGAAACAATTATTTCATGTGTATACGTTGTGTCTACTGGGTTTTTGTCTTGTGCGCAAGAGTTAAAACTAAGTAGAATTAAGGCTAATAAAAGGAATATATGATGCTTCATAATTAAAAATATAAAAAGTATTTACAATTTACATCTTTTTATAGTTTGTTTTTCAAGAAAAGCTATATATTTGCAATCCTTAAATGATAAAACATTTTCGGGGTGTAGCGTAGCCCGGTTATCGCGCCACGTTTGGGACGTGGAGGCCGCAGGTTCGAATCCTGCCACCCCGACTACTAAAGCTCAACTTTCTGTTGGGCTTTTTTTATACATATACTTTTCTTATTTTTTTATATAAACGGTTTTAATATTCACAAATTCATGAATACCTTCTTTCGATAGTTCTCTACCGTATCCAGAAGCCTTTGTTCCTCCAAAAGGTAATCTAGGATCCGATTTTACCATTTCATTAATAAAGAAAGCGCCATCTGGTATGCTTGAAATCATTTGCATGGCCGTTTCTATATCTTCTGTAAATAGCATGGTGCCCAATCCAAATCTAGAATCTGTAGCCAATGCTAATGCTTCCTCTAAATCTTTCACTTTGAATATTGGTGCGACCGGACCAAAAGTTTCCTCTTTAAACACAGCCATGTTTTTGTTTACATGTGTGATAATTGTAGGTTCAAAATATGCTTTGTCTCTTTTGTTTCCAGTAATCACTTTTGCTCCTTTTTGTATAGCATCTTCTACTTGTTTTTGTAAATCTTCAGCTAAGTCTTCTCTGGCAAGTGTTGCAATTTCTGTGTCTTCGTTTAACGGATCTCCATATTTTAGTGCTTTTACTCTAGTTGTAAATTGTTCTAGAAAGGCATCATAGATATTTTCAGTAACTATAAATCGTTTCGCGGCAATACAACTTTGTCCTGTATTTTGCATTCGGGCTTTTACCATCGTATCGATATATTTATCTAGGTTGGCATCATCTAATACAATACATGCATTGTTTCCGCCTAATTCTAATACCGCTTTTTTTAAATTTTCACCTGCAATTTTTGCAATGGTTTTTCCTGCTTTCTCACTTCCCGTTAAGGAAACCGCTTGAATACTATCTCCTTTTAAAATAGCTTCTATATTTTTATGATCTGTAATTAAGGTTTGAAAACATCCTTTTGGATAACCAGCTTCTTCAAAAATATCTTGAATAGCCAAAGCACAGCCACTAACGTTAGAAGCATGTTTTAAAACAGCTGTATTTCCCGCGGTTAATGTTGGTACCGCAAAACGGAAGACTTGCCAAAAGGGATAGTTCCATGGCATTACAGCAAGTATCACACCTAAAGGATCATAACTTATAAAGCTTTCCTGTGCATCTGTTTCAATTATTTGGTCTGCTAAAAATCCTTCGGCATTGGTGGCATAAAAATCACAGAGAAAAATACATTTGTTAATTTCTGCTCTGCTTTCTTTAATAGGTTTACCCATTTCTAGCGTAATTAGTTGACTTAATGCTTCTAGACGTTCTTCTAAAATAGTACCTACTTTAAATAAGAGTAGTGCTCTTTTACTAACCTCTTTTGTTTGCCAATCTTTAAAAATCTTTTCAGCCGTTTTTAATTTCGAAAACACTTCCTCTTCACTATTTAAAGTATAGCTCTTTATAACTTTTTGATTGTAAGGGTTTACGGATTTTATTATGTCTGACATATTGTTAGGTTTTAATTAAATAGATTACTAAATTACAGTTAAGATAATTATAGTATTAGCTTTTTTGTGAAAATTCTTAACGTTATCCCAATTTTTTTTGAGGCAAAACTTGATTGTATTGCGTTAAGGTCTGTTTTGCTTTGATTGTATATTTACAGTAAATAAATGTTTAACCAATAAAAAGAAAAATTATGAGCAATTCAAATAGTACATTATTAGGAATCTTAGCAGGAACAGCAATTGGAGCTACCTTAGGGATCTTATTTGCACCCGATAAAGGATCTAAGACCAGACAGCGTATTTCGGACGAAGCGCACGCAGCTAAGGAGAAATTAGAGGAAGCAGCAATGGATCTAAAAGATAAAGCGGTAACTACTGCAAATTTAAAAAAGGAAACCTTAGAAGAACAAGTAGAATCTATAGTGTCTAGTGCAAGCTATAAAGCAGAAGATGTGATCGCTACTTTAGAGCAAAAGCTGAAGGATTTAAAAGAGAAAAATAAGAAATTACAAAAAACGTCATAATAGATGAGCGTATTTGAATCTTTAAATAACACGTCGGATAAAGCAACAGATCTTGGTGAAAAGTATTTAAAAACATCACAAGAATATATAACGCTTAAGGCATTTCAACAATTAACTTTTTCATTTAGTTTAATTGTTAAGCTTTTTGCCGTTGGCGGTTTAGTGTTTTTAGGGCTTGTTTTTTTAGCAATTTCTGGAGCTATTGCCATTGGTAATGCACTAGATAGTTTAACGCTAGGTTGCCTAGTTGTTGCTTTTATTTTTGTGGTTCTAGCCATATTAGTATATGTTTTAAGAAAGCATATCGATCGAAAAATAATCCAGAAAATTTCCATTAAATTTTTTAATTAATAGCTATGAAAACCTATAATTCCTTTAAAGACATTGATAATGAATTGAAAAAGTTAGACTTAGAGCGACAAATAGCTTGGGAAGAACTGAAACTAGTTAAAGAAGAATTTAAAGAAGATCTGCAACCTTTAAATTGGGTGAGCTCTGCATTAAAAATTGCAGGAAAAATGGGAGGCTTTATGTTATTGAAAAAGATAATTAAATAATAAGACAATACTAGTATCATAAGCTATCTAAATAACGGTGATATTTAGATGGTTTTTTTAGTTATTCCCTTTATCGTTTGCCTACATATAGTCTTACTGTATTACTTCGATTTATAATTTCACACTTTCTTATTCTTAAATATAATGTATGCGTTGGTATAAAAAAATAATAAGTTTATTTTTAATTGTTAGTATTGGAGGTTTATTCTTTCTTCAAAATAAGTTCAAAGCAGAAGTCATCCTTGCAATAGATACTAAATTACCTAAAAATACAACACTAGAATATACTAAAATACACGCAAATGTATTTACTGGCACAGTAGAACTGGATAGTTTATCGGCAAAAGCAGTATATACAGACAAAAATCTAATGGCAACATTACAGGCCAATACCCTTAAGGTCGATGGTTTTAGTCTATGGCAATTTATTTTTAATAAAACCATAGCGGTAGATAATATTGTTTTTACGCAGCCAATACTGGAATATCATAGTTATTCTGAAAAGCAATGGGAACAAAAGGATGCTACTGCAAATTCCCAATTGGATAAAGCGATCACGATACATAATGTTTCCGTTGTAAATGGCGTTTTAAAAGTGAAAGATGGGAATGCAGATAAGGTTACTGCTAGTGCACATGCAATCCATTTTAATTTAAAGGAGCTTCAGTTAAATGCGGAAACAGTACAGCAAAAAATACCATTTAGTTATTTAGAGTATCAGCTAACTACCAAGCAGATTTTTATGAATATGAGTGCCTACGAAGTTTTAAAAATAGATGACTTGCGTATAGCAAATGAAGCGTTACATCTGAAAAATATCTTCTTGGAAACAAAATTTTCAAAAGAAGCATTATCTAGAGAAATAAAGGTAGAACGCGATCATGTAAACCTTCATATTCCGGAAATAGGAATAAATAAATTAGACTTCGGATTTCATAAAGACGTTTTTTTCGTAGCCGCAGATTCCGGGAAAATTACGCAACCCAATTTAAGTATTTATAGAGATAAAAGAGTTTCAGATGACATGCGAATCAAAAACCTGTACAGTGAAAAATTGCGCAATTTGCCAATAGATTTATCCATACATCGCTTAGACATTAGTAATGGTAATGTCGCGTATGCGGAAAGAGTAGATGCTACTTCGCAAGCAGGAGAACTGTTTTTTAAATCGGTAAATGCGAGCATAACGAATTTGGGAAACACGTATAAAAACGGTGAGAAAACAAAAATAGCGGTTCGTTCTAACTTTATGGGTAAAGCACCAATGCATTTGGATGTTAGTTTTGATGTCACTAATAAGCAAGATGCCTTTTTGGCTTCCGGAGCATTTGAGAATTTCCATGCTAAAATAGTAAATAGCTTTTTCGAGGCTAATTTAAACGCAAAAGCGGAAGGAAAAATAGAACAGATTTATTTTACTTTTAGTGGAAATAATGTAAGCGCAAAAGGAGACTTAAAAATGAAATATGAAGCGTTTCAATTTGAAATATTAAACGGTAGAAACAAGGTCAATACCTTTTTAACAACTATTGGTAATGTATTCATAAAAGATGGTTCTAAAGCAGGTAAAGACGGTTTCCGATATGGTGAAATAGCGGCAGATCGTAATAACACAAAATCCTTTTTTAATTATTTGTGGATTAATGTACAGAGCGGTTTAATAAGCGCATTAACCGGGAAGGGAAGTAAATAAGATTAAATTTTAAGATAGCATATGAACAAGCGTAAAATATATAAAAAGAAGAGATATATAATTCCTTTGCTAATTATTGTAGCATTATTGGTCGTTCGATTAATGCTGCCATCTCTTGTTAAAAAGCACGTAAACAAGGTTCTTGCAGATATTCCTGGTTATTATGGGCAAGTAGAAGATATCGATATATCCTTACTACGCGGTGCTTATGTTATAGATAATTTGTACTTAAATAAAGGGAACGCGACTTCTCAAGTTCCTTTTTTGAACTTCAAAAAAACCGATATTTCTGTGGAATGGAAATCCTTGTTTAAAGGCAAAATTGTAAGTGAAATAGTAATGACTAGCCCAGAAGTTATTTATGTATTTGAAGACCAATCCGAAAAAGAGAATGCATCCGATATAGACGACTGGTCCAAAGCATTAACAGATTTGGTTCCTATTGACATTAATAACCTCGAGATTCGTGACGGTAAGTTTGCTTTTGTTGAAGTTACTGCCAATCCAACTATAGACCTGCATTTAGATAAAGTAGAACTGTCTATGTCTAATTTAAGGAATGTCGTAGAAAAATCAGTAAAATTACCTTCTAGCATTCATGCGACTGCTATTTCTGTTGGAGATGGAAATTTTAAATTAGAAGGAAAAATGAATCTTATTAAGAAAATACCGGATATGGATATTTCTTTTTCCTTAGAAAACGCGAACGTTACGGCATTAAATGATTTTACAAATCATTATGCTGGTATCGATTTTACAAAAGGGGACTTTAATGTGTTTAGTGAGGTTGCTATTGCAGACGGCTATCTAAAAGGCTACGTGAAACCCATTTTAAAAGATGCCGTATTAATTGGAAAAGAAGATGGGTTTTTAGAAACACTTTGGGAAGGGTTTGTTGGCTTTTTTAAGTTTGTTTTAAAAAATCAAAAAGAAAATACGTTGGCTACCAAAGTCCCTATTGCTGGAGATTTGAATACTGTAGACTCTAAAGTTTGGCCAACAATTACAAACCTCTTTAAAAATGCTTGGGTAGAAGCATTTAAAAATGTAATTGACAATGATATCGATTTTAAAGATGCGGAAAAAGAATCGGTTAAAGAATAAATTGTTGTTTTAAGATTCGTCTTCTATAAGAACTACAATCTGTTTCTTAAACTCATTAGGTGTAATATTATATTTGTTTTTAAAAATTTTAGAAAAATAACTTCTGCTAGTAAAGCCAATAGAATATACTATTTGCGAAATATTTAGATTCGAGTTATTCATTAAATCTCTTGCTTTTTCTAATCTAACGTGTCTAATGTATTCGGTAACGGTTCTTGCAAATAGAAATTTGAAGCCTTCTTGTAGTTTCGCTTGCGACAAACCTGTTTTTTTTGATAGCTCGTCTAAAGAATAATTATCCGATGGTGTTTTAACGATCTTTTTACCCAGTCTTTTTATTATTTTTAATTCCGATTTTTGCAGTGCTATTTCAAGAACATTCGCATTGTCGTATTTGTTATAAAACTCAATATGCATCGACAAAAGGTGATATAACTCGCCTTCCGCTTTTAGCAACCTAATCATGCCTTTCGTTTTTATATCTTGTAAGGCTTTTACGCGATCTGCCATTTTAAGACTAATAGGTCCGTAGTAAGCAAACTTCTCTTCATGCTCTTTATCCACAAAAACATCATGTAGTTTTTTGTTTAACATGTGCGCAATATTAATTCTTTTGTTTAAAAATTGCTTGCGTACAATTCTAATGGTATTCAATTCGATATGTATTCCTTCCGGAAAATTAAAATGATGCGATACATCACTATCACAGGTACCAATAAACGAGTGAAACTGCGCAATAGTAGTATATTCTTTTTGGTTGCTAAATTTATGCTGAAAAGAGCCATTTAACGAATAGGTAAAATGTAATGGGTTAAAGTTGGAAGGATCTGAAACTATTGTAGTGTCTTGTAAAAACACTAAGTTATATTCAATTAAACTAACGCCCCAATCAAAGGTCATTAGTCTAATGCATCCTTTGGCAAAATCGTTATCTAGATTCAAAGTATATTCACCCCATTTTTGAGTGATATCGCCGCCAATTTGCTCTTTAAATTGCTTAATACTGTCTGCAGTATTTTCCGCATTAATTTGGATGATTTTCATTTAATAATGTAGAATATAAAGCGTTTGTTTTTTCTTAATAATATCAAGGTAAAGATATATTAAAATTATGATAATAGATATAGCCAGATCCTGTTAATGATTTCTTAATTAATGGAATGAGCTAAAATCCATGTGATGTGCGTTAATGCCTCTGGGTTTTTAGTATTAATTTTATCCTATAACGAATTAGTTTCTATTTATGCTATTCGTTTAGATAGTAAACAACATGTATCTTAAAATAAAATGTTGCTAATTAAAAACATTTAGAAATGAGCAATTACACAGACAGGTTAGGAAATAGATTAAATGCTTTATTAGAGAAAAACTATGATGCCCAAAAAGGCTATAAAAAAGCAGCAGAAAATGCGAAACATATTGGACTAAAAAGCTTTTTTAATAAAAAGGCACAAGAGAGATATGATTTTGGATACGAACTAAAAACAGAAATTAAATCTTTTGGTCAACCAGCAGATAAAGAAGGAAGTCTTACAGGAACAGCACACAGAGCTTGGATGGATGTTAAAGCTGCGTTGTCAGGAGATAATGATGAGTCGATGCTAGAAGAAGCTATTCGAGGTGAAAAAGCAGCAATAACAGAATACGAAGAAGTTATAGACGAAATAGGATTGCCTTTAAATACTAAAAATATGCTTCACAATCAAAAAAGTCACATTGAGCAAGAGCTGAATACCATTAAGAGATTAGACGATTTAAAATAAAAAGAAGCCTTACCAAATAATTAAAAAGGAAATGCTAATGCCGCATTTCCTTTTTTGTTTTGTTAAAGGGAATAAAGCACAGATTTTCATCAAAGGCATCAAGAACTTTAGTTCCTTATCCCTTTATTAGAAATAAAAGATATGTTTTATAAATTACGAAATACGGCTAGTTTAAAACAAATAGAGCAGGAGTTTAAAAAACAATTTACATATCCTAAGTTATATAGACCTATACCAGTGATCAATGGTTTTAAAGAGGCCTCTTTACCAATTATAGCTATGGAAAAACCGAAGTGTATCGATTTTTCTATTTGGGGATTATTACCTACCGGTTTTGAGGAAAATTGGGCACTTTTTCAAAATATATCGAATACTTTAAATATGGATATTGAAAACATTAATGAAAAAGATCCATTTCTTTCCGAAGCTTTAAATAAAAGACGATGCTTAATTATTGTAACCGGTTTTTATACCACATATATAAGTAAGGGTAAAATTAAATCGTTCCATGTTTTTAGAAAAAACAATGCGCCTTTTTGTTTAGCCGGAATTTATAATGAACTGTCCGATGGTTTTAAAACCTGTTCCATTTTTATAACTACAAGCAATAATTCTAATGGTAATTCTATACCAAGCTTTTCTGATAAACAGCCTTTAGTTGTTAAGAAGAAGTATTTTGATTATTGGCTAGCGGAAAGCAATACGTTTTCCGACTTAAAAGCCATTATGGAAGATTTGGATTCTTATGAGTTGGAATCGGAAGTTATAGATCAAAAAATACTGGATACCTCAGAGGTTTCTAACCACCAATTTTAACAAGTTGAGAAAAATATTTAAAAGAGTTAAATTAAGATTGGATACAGTTAATCTTATTCCTGAAAAAGAAGCATCTTTGATATAATGTGATGAAAGACATTACATTAATAACTTAAAACCAAAATAATATGTTACGTTACGCAATCATTTTTATCATTTTAGCAATAGTCGCCGGAATTTTTGGTTTCGGAGGAATATCTGAAGGAGCAGCAAGTATAGCAAAAATTCTATTTTATATTTTTATAGTGCTATTTATTGTGTCCTTAATTACAGGAAGAAAAAAAATATAATAAACCACCAAAACGTTAAAACGAAACACGATGAAAAAATTAATTTATTCAGCAATACTAGTATTTACCATGTCTGCCGTTTTTACAAGTTGCAGAGAAGATAAAAAAGATAAAGTAGAAGACGCTGTCGAAGATGTAACAGATGACATTGGAGATGGTCTTGAAGATGTAGGAGACGAAATAGAAGATGTAGTAGAATAATACCATACTTTAATAGTATTGGCAACAATTATTAATAATCAAAAGAAAAGCAGTTTAATCTACGATTTTACTGCTTTTTTTATTTAAAACACCTGTATTATGGAATATGCAAAACATGAAATAGAATACATAAACGAGTTAAAAGAAAAAGGATATACCTGTAACTTTAGGATGGTGGACTCGTATTTAGTAGAATTAAATTCTAAGAAAAAATTCAAACCAGCGCAAATATGTATTGATAAAGAAATGCGTTTTGAAGGAATGAGTAATCCGTCAGATGCCTCTATATTATATGCTATAAAAACAGATTCAGGCTTAAAAGGAACTGTTTTGGCTAACTACGCACCAACAGGAAATTTAGACTTAGCAGAATTCTTTAAAGATATTCCTAAATCAAATAATAAAAATAATAATAATGTTATTTAATTTTCATTCGGTTTTTGCGGGTTTAGCCCAGCAGTATCTGGTTCGAAATGTTTTATAAAAGCGGTAGGCGTTTCTAATAAATAAAACGAATTGTTAACCATTAAAATAGAGCCCTTAAGTACTTCCGGATTTTTGTTTAAAACCTTAATCCAATCTTCATTACTTAAATGTATTTCTTTTTCGCCATAATTTTTTGTGAAATCCGGATGGTTTTGATTTACCAAACTAGATAATGAGGTGTTAAGGGCTTCTGTAATCTCCATCCATTGTGTTCCAGTTAATTTTGTTTTAGATAAATCAATAGCTAAGATTTCCTTTTTTGAAGTGGTAACATAGGCTAAGGTTTGTTTCCCTATAGAACTATTAGAACTGTAATATAATTTAATCATGTTTTTATGTTTAGAAATTATTCCCATTTATTTTGAATTTAGTTTTACTTGCTTCTTAAAGCGTGTTTATATTTTTTCACTGTATTCTTTTTTATAAATCCGAACCATTACTAGAAATAGACTGAGCAATAATGGCCCAAAAATTAATCCTATAAAACCGAATAATGGTACACCAATAATGACACCAATTAAAGTAATTAATGGATGTACGTTGTCTAGTTTTTTGATAACAAAAAGTCTAATTAGGTTATCTGTAGAGCCTACAACGATTAGACCATACAATAGTATTCCCCAAGCTTGAAAAGCATCTCCATTGGCGTAGGTTAATATAAAAGCAGGTATAATACCTAGCAATCCGCCAACAAACGGAATCATAGAACCAATGGTTACCATGACAAACCAGAAGAACGGATTCTCTATTCCAAATATTAAAAATCCAATTAGCGCAACCATACCTTGAGCAATAGCAACTAGAGGAATTCCTAATGCATTGGAACGTACCATAACATTAACATCTTCGCCTATGATTTTTAAATTTTCTTTATTTATAGGAATATATGCAAACAGGCTTTCTCTTAATTTTCGTCTATTGGTTAACATGTAAAAAAGTAAGAAATACATAATGAAAATGGCAATTCCGACTTCAAATGTGCTACCTGCAATACTTTGTAGTTTTTCGGAAACTATTGTAGAAACTTGTGAAGCATCTATTTGTGAACTAAAATTATACCCTAATGCATTTTCCACTTTTTCAAGCTGCAATTTAATCGCATTGGTAACACGTTCTGAATTTTCAGCAGCATTACTAATTTTATTACCTAACATAAATACTATTCCTGTAACTGGTAATAAAATGCATATCACCGATAAGATTAATAAAACGATAGCAGCAAGTTCTTTATTCCATCCTTTTTGTACCAATTTCCGCATCGGTTTTCGCAATAAGACATAAATGGTTATTGCGCCTAAAACGCCTGAAAAATAAGGTAGTATTTCTAATAAAATAAGGCTTGCTATACCTATTATAATAACTAATAAGAAGAGCTGATTAATAACTTTATGGCTAATTTGCTTCATTATAAAATTAAATTATGGTTTTCTTTAAACGGTATTTAATATAGTTAATAAATAGATAGGTTCGTTATTTTTCAAAGGTATACTTAAGTCACATAAAAGATTAATCGCTTTACATAACATGTTAACTGTATTGCTAAATTTTAGAGGCAACAAATCCATAAAGATGGTCAATGGACCAAATGCATCGGCTATTTTTCGTGACATCAATAATTGTTATTAACCGATAATAACTGTTGATAACTTAAACGTAAGGTTTCTATCAAAAATCCTACTTTTGTATAGATAATATGATACTAAAATTATGTCGGATACAATAGAAAAAGTAAAATGCTTAATAATAGGTTCTGGACCTGCTGGTTATACAGCAGCAATCTATGCAGCTAGAGCAAATATGAAACCTGTTTTATACCAAGGAACACAGCCTGGCGGACAGTTAACTACTACCAATGAAGTAGAAAATTTCCCAGGATATCCAGAAGGAATTACAGGACCAGCAATGATGATGGAGCTTCAAGCACAAGCAGAACGTTTTGAAACAGATGTACGTGATGGTTGGGTGACTAAAGTAGATTTCTCTGGAGATGTACATAAAGTTTGGATAGGCGAAACCAAAGAAATTCACTGTGATACGGTAATTATATCGACAGGAGCTTCTGCTAAATACTTAGGATTAGAGTCGGAACAAAAATATTTAAAGCTTGGTGGTGGTGTTTCTGCTTGTGCCGTTTGTGATGGTTTTTTCTACAGAAATCAAGAAGTAGTAATTGTTGGAGCAGGAGATAGCGCTTGTGAAGAAGCACATTACTTATCTAAGCTTTGTAAAAAAGTAACCATGTTAGTGAGACGTGACGAATTTAGAGCTTCTAAAATTATGGCTGCTCGTGTGGCAAACACAGAGAATATTGAAATTTTATTCAATACCGAAACAGAAGAAGTTTTAGGTGACGGACAAGTAGTTACTGGCGTGCGAGTTTTAAATAATAAAACCAACGAAACTACAGATATTCCTGCAACAGGATTTTTTGTTGCTATTGGACACAAACCAAACACAGATATTTTTAAAGGCTTTTTAGATCTTGACGAAACGGGTTACATTATTAACGCGAAACCAGGAACTTCTAAAACAAATGTCGATGGTGTTTTTGTATCTGGTGATGCAGCAGATCATGTCTACAGACAAGCGATTACAGCAGCAGGAACTGGTTGTATGGCGGCTTTAGATGCAGAGCGTTATTTAGCAGCTAAAGATGCTACTTTTGAGGTTAGTACTTCAAATTACAACTAGATAAAAATATTGTAATTTTAAATAAATACAAAAAAAGCCGAAACTAATGTTTCGGCTTTTTTTATGCTAAACGAATAAAAGGATACTCGCTTGTGTAAAGGTTAAGCGGATGTGTTGGTATCCGTTTCTGTTTGTTCTATTGGCGTCTTATTATATTTTTTATGTTGAATGTTTTTCTTTTCTAAAATCGCATAAAACTTTTTATGTGAGATTCCTAAGTCTTTCGTTATCTCGCGAACCTTTCTCGTTCCTTTTTTATACAGTTTTAAATTCTCATTTACTTTTTTATTGAAATAATAATCTTTCAGTTTTTCAACAACCTGTAATTCGGTCAAGTTAGATGTTTCTGCATAGTTTTCTAATTCCGAGGTGATTTTCGATAATTTACTTTTCATAGGGATTTTTTTAACGTTCCTGACCCAGGAATCAAAATCCATTTCTGTTGTTTTGATTCGTGTTTCCGTTACTAATTTAGTAAATAAAAAATGAAAAGTAAAATCCGTAAAGATTTTTGGAAGTATTACAGCGCTCCATAATTTATTTATTCGGTTTTTGTGTGTGCGGATTTTAACTTGTTATTTAGCTCTTCAATGAACGCTTTACGTTTGATTAATTCTTCTATATTACTTTCAAATGTTCTAATGTTAGTCAGTTTTGGGAATGCTATTTTTCGTTTCGCAATGGAATTCGAGATTAGAATGTTGACATAATTATAGGTCAGAATCAATTTTTGAAGGAAGTCTGTCTGTATTACTTTTAATCCTATTTTTTCTGCGGTTCTTGCATTTAAAATATAAGTAGTTCCTTTTATTCTTACGGAAGTGTTATCTGTCTCTTCACAAGCTTGGATGAGGTTTAAAATTCCTTCTAGATACTTTTGAAGAATAAAATTTGTTCTTTGCTTTCCGCTGAAGGATCTATCTATAACAAAAACATAATCCAATAAGGAACCGCCATGAATTATTATGGTTCCTTTATTTTCCTTTTCAGTAATAAGTAGGGAAGAATAATAAATCAGTTTTCCATTTTTTTTCATGGCAGGAACATCAAAAAATGGCGCAATGATAGAAAGTGTTATAATTATGCATAGAAATATAAAGAAATAAAAGCCGCTTAAAAGACTTAAAACCAAAATCAGTACATTAAAAGATACCGCGACAATGGCAATTTTAAATTGAATACGATTTTGTTCTTTGTTCGATTTGGAGTAAAATCTATGCTTCATTTTATAGTATTGTCCTAGCGTTAGTTGCAAGTTTCCGTTGGATATTTAACAAGTAAAAATAAAATATAAATCCGAAGGATTTTGGCTTAGTAGTTATTTTTTAGATTCATTTGCTTCTAAAACACGCAATATATTTCCGCCTAGAATTTTATTTATATCTTTTTCGCTGTATCCTTTTTCGGTTAAGGCTTTGGTAATTAAAGGATATGCGGTAACGTCATCCAATTGTTTTGGCGGTAAAAAGATGCCGTCAAAATCAGAACCTATACCAACATAGTCTGCACCAACTAATTGAATAATGTATTCCAAATGCGCAATTACTAGATCAAATGGCGCTTTTAATGCTTCCGATTCTTCAGGATATTTTACATATATGGATTCTTCAGCGAGAAATGCGTTTACGCCTAAATGACGCAAAGAATCTATTTCGGTCTGATATTTTTTAATAAATGCATCCTCCCTTTTTTTTACGGTTGGATCTATAAAACCAGAATTAAAATTAATCTGAATAACGCCACCGTTTTTTGCAATCGCTTTGATTTGATCATCTTTTAGGTTTCGAGGATGCGGACAGATATTATAAACAGAGCTATGGGAAGCAATAATGGGTTTTGTAGTGGTTGCAATAACGTCCCAGAAAGTTTGTTCACCAACATGGCTAACATCTACCAGCATTCCTAAGGCATTCATTCTACTAATTATTTTTTTGCCGAAATCACTCAGACCTTTTGTTTTTAGATCTTTGTTTGTTGTTTCATCTGAAGCGCTAGTTGCCCATGATGTAGAATTATTCCACGTAAGTGATATATATCGTACACCGCGATCAAAGAGTGCGTCTATTTTATTCAAATCATCTTCTATTTGATGTCCGCCTTCTACACCAATCAAAGCCGCTATTTTGCCCTGATCTACAGCTTTTAAGAGTTCTTCTGTATTGGCAACTTTTACTATTTTATTTGGATTTCTCTTAATTACGGCATCCAAACTGTCTATTTGTATATTAGCATAATGATAAGGATTTATTTGGTTGCCATCGCTCCACACCGAAAAGAATTGAACATCTAATCCGCCTTGTTTCATGCGGTTTAAGTCACTATGTGTTTTGCCTTTTAAATCGGCATCTATTAGAAACCCTTTTTCCATGGTTTGGAGTAGAATATCGTTATGGGTATCTACAAATATAGCTTGGTTGTGAATTTCTTCAAAAGTTTTAGTTGCAGTGGTGTTTTCTTTGGAATGTTTACAGGATAATAAAACGAAAAATAGTAGTGCTAGATATTTCATATTATTGAATTTATGGTTTTT
>JAGPUY010000097.1 GCA_018067265.1 Oceanihabitans sp.
CTAAAGGTATAATGGTATTTATACTTCCATCTTCTTCCGAAAAACAAAAACTAACATTTTCTGGTTCTACAAAGTACATTAAGATCGTGCTGTACTTAATGGCTTTATTATAAGACATTGCCTTGTCGTCATTTTGCTGAATGCGATAATGATCGTTTAACCACTGTGTTTTAGTTTCGGCATGTGGTTTATTATTTACGGTAATATGCACATCTGCTTTTTCTAATTTGTTGGTATTAAAAATTACATGGTATTTATAATTTACAGTAATATCTGTTATAAATCTAGTCGTGATATTGGTAGAACTCTGATAATGTACTTTCGCATTCTTAAAACTTTTAGTCGCCTGAAGCTGTCCTACCACTTTATCTTTTAAAACAATATCAAATTTTAAATGCGTATCGTTTGTAGGCAAACCTTGTTCTGGATACGATAACATATGAAATAGAATGAAGCACCAAATCATTTAAGCAACTTTTAAAATTAGACTACAAATTACCACATTTAATCTACTAGAAAAAAAATAACTCTTGCTTAATACTCTTAGATTAAAAAAGAGTTTTTTACATATAAAAAAACAGGCTATATTTAAAAATATAGCCTGTTTATATATAGTACTAATAACGTATTTAGTTTCCTTTATTATAGTCTTCTAAAAACTTAGCTAAACCACTATCTGTTAAAGGATGTTTTAACAACCCAGTAATAGAAGATAAAGGTCCAGTCATAACATCTGCTCCAATTTTAGCACAGTTAATTACGTGCATGGTGTTACGAATAGACGCTGCTAATATTTGTGTTTGAAATCCGTAATTATCATAAATAATTCTAATTTCATCCACAAGGTTTAAACCATCTGTAGAGATATCGTCTAATCTTCCTAAGAATGGAGAAACATAAGTTGCTCCAGCTTTAGCAGCCAATAATGCTTGCCCTGCTGAAAACACTAACGTTACGTTGGTTTTAATTCCTTTATCTGAAAAATACTTACATGCTTTTACACCATCTGCAATCATAGGAAGTTTCACAACAATCTGCGGATGCAATGCTGCTAAAGCTTCTCCTTCTTTTACCATACCATCAAAATCGGTAGCAATAACTTCGGCGGAAACATCGCCTTCTACTACTTCACAAATCTTTTTGTAGTGGTTTAAAATATTTTCTGCTCCAGTAATTCCTTCTTTAGCCATTAAAGACGGATTGGTTGTTACGCCATCTAAAACACCTAAATCTTGTGCTTCTTTAATTTGGTCTAGGTTTGCAGTGTCTATAAAAAATTTCATATTTATTATGTTATACGGTTTGTAAATATTCTAATACTTGTTTGCTTACTTTTTCGCCAGTAAAGCCAAATTTCTCGTCTAATACTTTTGCTGGTGCAGAATAGCCAAAGTGATCTAAACCAAAAACTTTACCAGAATCACCAACTAAACCTTCTAAGTTTACTGGTAAACCTGCTGTTAAACCAAATAATGGTTTGTTTTTAGGAATCACGCTATTTTGATACTCCTTAGATTGTAATCTAAAAACACCTTCCGAAATTACAGAAGCGATATTCACTTTTAAATTATTCTCTTTCTCTAATATTTCTGCTGCAGCAAATAATGTTGCAACTTCCGATCCGTTTGCGATTAAAACTACATCTGGATTTTCTACTTCTTTCACTAAGTAACCACCTTTTTCGGCAGCTAAAGCTTCGTTATATCTGGAATCTCCTTGCGGTTCTACATCTTTAATTCCTTGTCTAGATAAAATTAAACCTGTTGGTCTACTTTTGTTTTCTAAAGCCATTTTCCAAGCCACGCTAGTTTCTGCAGAATCTGCAGGACGTAACGCTAAGAAACTAGGATCTCCACTATGATTTTTTAATTTCTCTAATAAACGTATTTGCGCTTCTTGCTCAATTGGTTGGTGTGTTGGTCCATCTTCACCAACTCTAAATGCATCATGTGTCCAAACAAATTTCACACCTAATTCTTGTAATGCACTTAAACGAATTGCTGGTTTCATATAATCGGAAAACACAAAGAATGTTGCTACTACAGGAATAACTCCTCCGTGTAATGCTAATCCGTTTGCAATACAAGCCATGGTTAACTCAGCAACACCTGCCTGTAAGAAAGAACCTGTGAAATCTCCTTTTTGTATAGCGTGTGTTTTTTTTAAGAAACCATCTGTTTTATCTGAATTGGATAAATCTGCAGAAGAAACAATCATGTTTTCTACATTTTCAGCCAAATAACCTAGCACTCCAGAAGAAGCAGCTCTTGTTGCCAATCCTGCTTTATGTTCTATCGTTGCGAAATCTAATTCTGGTAACTCTCCAGATAAGAAGAAATCTAATTTAGTAGCTAATGCTTCGTTTGCATTTCTCCACGTCGTAATTTCTGCTTTCTTTTCGGCCGCTTTTGCTGTTTTTTCAGCTACAATATTTTTATAAAATGCTTGCACATCTTCATAAATATCAAAAGGACTTTCTGGATTTGCTCCTAAGTTTAACAATGTTTTTTCGTAATCTGCTCCGGTATTACTAATTGGTTGTCCGTGCGATTCACAATGTCCTTCAAACTTACTTCCATCTTCGGTAACACAACCTTTCCCCATTATTGTTTTACCAATAATTAAAGTCGGTTTTTCTGTTTCGTTGTTCGCGTCTGTTAAGGCTTTTCTAATTTCGTCATGATTATGACCATCAATAGTAACTACTTTCCAACCCCAAGCTTCGTACTTCATTGCGGTATCTTCGGAAGTTACCTCGTCTGTAGAAGTAGATAATTGAATATCATTAGAATCGAAAAACATAATAAAATTATTCAAACCTAAATGACCAGCAATTCTACCTGCTCCTTGCGAAATTTCTTCTTGAATTCCACCATCCGAGATAAAACCATATACTTTATGATTCATCCAATCTCCAGAACGTGCTTGTAAATATTTGGCAGCAATTGCAGCACCAACACCCATAGTATGTCCTTGACCTAAAGGCCCCGAAGTATTTTCTACTCCTCTTGCAACATCTACTTCTGGATGACCAGGAGTTATAGAACCCCATTGTCTAAAGTTTGCTACATCGTCTTTTTTGTAATTTCCTAAAAGATAATATTGCGAATACATTAATGTTGATAAATGACCAGCATCCATAAAAAAGCGATCTCTAAATGCCCATGTCATATCTGACGGATCGTAGTTAAAGAATTCGGAATACAGAATATGCATAAAATCTGCTCCTCCCATTGGTCCACCTGGATGTCCTGAGTTGGCTTTTTCCACCATGGCTACCGCCAAGGCTCTTATGTTATCTGCTGCTTGTTGGTCAATTTGTTTGTTCATTTTTTATATTTTAATACGTTTAATAAACTTATTTTATTCTTTTTAGAATTAACGATGCAAAGATGCTGATTATTTTATAAAACCAAATAGTAAAATTGGTATAAATTACTAAGGTTATTACCGTTTTATAAACATCTGTAATTCGCTTTTAAAAACTAAAGACTTATTAATCGGATTCCTTTTGAATATAAAAAAGAAACGCTTCTACTTACTATCTATTTCATTAAACGGATTTGTTTTTCCTCTTTTAGTATCTCTTTAAAAATTTCAAACAATTGCATTTTTAGGCTTTTATAGTCTATAAAAAATTCGCTGATCACTTTAACAAGCTCTTTATGTTCTTTTTTATACCCTACTTCTTCTTTTGGCTGTTTGATATTATCTACTAAAACCTCTAAATCATTGATATGTGTTTTAACAATATTTAAAAGTTCGTCGTTTCTTTTTTGTGATCGGTTTAAAACGTCTACAATTTCTTTATTATTTGCAAATTCCTTTTTATCTAATAATTGTAGTGTGTAAGTGGTTACTAAATCGTCAAAAAAAAGTTGTTCGTCTTTAATGAAGTTTAATTCGGAATACCATTTTTTGGATGCTTCATGCATTTCTGTAGCATTCATTAGTTCTAAATATTTGGCTTGTGTTTTTGTAGTTATCATCACGTTATGTTTTTAAAAGTTAATAAATCCGTTTTAAAATAGGTTCCGAATGCGGTTAAATCAAGATTTGTTCGGAATCTAAAAGTTTAGGAATCGTAGCATTCCAGTTATAAGTGTCT
>JAGPUY010000104.1 GCA_018067265.1 Oceanihabitans sp.
GTTACCGTAAAGTCGTAACCTTCTCGTGCTTCCCCAAAAGGGTCCATTTGAAAGCCAAAAAAATCGGTAGTCCCAATATCATCTCGCGCAGTAAGTTGCTTGTTGATCTCCATTGTATTATCTACATAAAACACGGCTAAAACATACAAATAGCTTTGATCGTGAAGGATGGCAATTTCCGATTTACGCTTAGAAGGTTTTCCGTTATCCGGGCGTTGTTGTATAAAGTTTCCTTCTTGTATATGTTGCTTCCAAATTGTTTCTGTTGCTTCTCCATCTATTTTAATGGTTTCGGTAGTAGGATGAATAGTAATGCTGTTTTGTGCTTTTACGGAAACAATTCCGAAGAAAATAAATAGAACTAAAAGGACACTGTTGTTTTTGATGGAGGATTGCATGATGGTTTGTTTTTTGATTTCGGAGACAAAGATGAAACCGCCCAGCAGATAAACAGGTTAACCCAAAGTTAAAGACAGGTTAATGGTTTTTTGGCGTATTTTCTATTGCTATTAACCCAAGCGAAGAAAATGAGTATTGGTAGGAAACTCGCGCATTATTAAGGTTAACGTTGGGTTAACAGCATGCAGTTATACCTCTTGAACTCACATATTTGCTACATTTGACGTAATAAACCAAACAACCGATTTCTCATATAGTACACATGAAAAACAAAATAACCATATTAATACTAGCATCTGTTTTGGGCTTAATCGCCTTATCCTCGATACAAGCTTATTTAATTAGTAATACGTACGAGTTAAAAAAGAAAGCTTTTATTAAAGAAACAGATGATGCTTTAGAAGGTATTCATGAAAAAAACGAACTAGATTCTTTAGGTGATGTTTGGAAAGAAGATTTACGGAACCATTTAAACGATTATAAAAATAATCGGATTACTAAAGCCGAGGTACTAAGTCGTTTTTTCATAAAAACCGACAGCCTTAACACCCTACATAAAACCTATTACGAAAAAGAATTAGAAGCTATTAATCTGGATTACGATGTTAAATTTAAACAAGAATTAACGAGTATTGTTATTATTGAAGGGTCTAAATTAGACACTATTTATCCTGTAAAAAACGAAATCAGAACTAAAATTTTTGGTACAGATTTTAAAACGGAAGACGGCCATAAAACCAACACGTCTTCTTGGTACACAGAAAGTGAGTACATACATCAAAAAGATGGAGAGATAGTAACAGATACTTATGATTTAGAAGTGAAAACTATAAATTACATTCAAATAAAAGATTGGAAACGCATTGTATATGGCAGAATGGCTGTTTTGTTTTTTGGTTCTTTATTACTGTTTTTATTTGTTATAGGATTACTTTATTATTCTATTAAGAACTTAATTACGCAGAAAAAAATTGCAGAGATTAAAACCGATTTTATTAACAACATCACCCACGAACTTAAAACACCTTTGGCAACGTTAAGCATTGCTACAAAGAGTTTAAAAAACGAAACGATTAAGGCAAATCCGGAAGCATTTAAAAACACCCTTAATATTGTAGATCGTCAAAATGAAAGGCTTCAAAAACTAATAGATCAGGTGATGACGAATAGTTTAAGTAATGAGGATATTGTGCTTAACAAGGAGCAAGTTGTAGATACTATCTATTTTAATAATATTATAGAAGACTTCAAATTGTCTAAACAATACAATGGGTTAACGATTAAAAACGAAATTTATGCTTCGGAAATAGTATTACGCTTAGACAAGTTTCATTTTGCAACAGCCATTTTAAACATTTTAGAAAATGCGATTAAATATAGCATAGAACCAACAATAATTACTTTTAAAACCGAATTGAAAAACGGTAATTATTGTCTGAAAATTACAGACAATGGTATTGGTATTTCAGAAAAAAACCAAGCACATTTATTTGACAAATTCTATCGTGTAAGCGATGGTGATGTACATGATGTAAAAGGTTTAGGACTTGGATTGTATTACACCAATCAAATTATTAAAGCACATCAAGGTAGTATTACTATCCAAAGCGAATTACAAAAAGGAACCACATTTACAATTAAAATACCAGTAAACTAAAGACAGCCTTTTATAGGGGCGAAAATTATGGAAAAAATACGTGTATTATTAGCAGAAGACGATTTTGACTTTGGAAGTATTTTAAAGCAATACCTAGAGATTCATGATTTTGAGGTCACTTGGGCAAATGATGGCAAAGAAGCTTTAACGATTTTTAAATCGGAAATAGAAAACCCTTTTAACATTTGCGTATTGGATGTGATGATGCCAAAAATGGATGGATTTGCATTAGCCGAAAAAGTAATAGAAATGAACCCAGAAATCCCTTTTGTTTTCTTGACTGCTAAGAAAATGAAAGAAGATCGAATTAAAGGATTAAAACTTGGTGCAGATGATTATATCGTAAAACCATTTGAAGCAGATATATTGGTATTACGATTACAAAACATATTAAAACGAAGCCTAAAAAACACGAATATACCCAACAATAAATCAAAAAACGAAAGCAGTTATCACATAGGACGCTATGTTTTTAATGCACAAAACTACCAACTAAAATTAGACGAAAACATCCAACGCCTAACAGAAAAAGAAGCACAACTCATCGCTTACTTTTTTGAAAACAAGAACCAAATGATTAAAAGAGATGATCTTTTAACAGCCGTTTGGGGAAGCGACGATTTTTTCTCTGGTAGAAGTATGGATGTGTTTATTAGTAGACTACGTAAATATTTTAAACAAGACAGCAGTATTTCTATAGAAAGTGCACGTGGTGTTGGATTGACTTTTAAAATTGAAGCGTAAAAAATCAAGAATCAAAAAACGAACAGTTTCCAATAATCAAGGAAATCAAAAAACAAGAAATCATGACCATTTTAGAAAAAAATAACGAAATCAAAAATACCTATAGCATTGGTGTGCCTAAAGCGGCAACAAAAATAGCAACCTGCCTAATGCTGTTATTAATCACAACGGTAATACAAGGGCAAACAACAACTACATCCTCCAGTAAATCTTCAACAACTAGCTCTACACATAGCGATAGCGATGCAGATAATTCTTCTTATTCGTATAGTCATTCGTCTAACGACAAAAATAATAACGTTTCTGTTTCTATTAGTAATTCTGACGATTCATATTCTTTTAAAGCAAAATTTCCTTCGGAAAAGCACCAGGAAATTAAAGCTATTCTAACTCTGGAAATGAGCAGCAAAAATCATACGCCTTCTAAAGGAAAAGATACTTGGAATTCGGACTCTAATGAAGAAGAAGTGTATAAAGTAAGCTTAAGCAGCACCAAACTATCTATGTATTTAGATAAAGAAATTGCTTCTTCTAGTTTGGCCGAAAAAATGGAAACTTTAGGTATAACCATTCGTACGGTAATTGTTGGCGAGCAAAATGAAATAAAACGGGATGCGGAACGGTTACAACGCGAAGCGGATCGATTAGGTAGAGATGCCGAACGCATGCAACGTGAAGCGGACAGAATACAACACGAAGCACAAAAACAAGCGGCTACAACTTCTAGACAATACAGAGATGACGCCTTAAGAATTGCAGAAGAAGCCAGACGTTTAGCAGATGAAGCTTCTGGTTTAAATATAGAAGCTGCTCATAAAGGAAGTATTAATGCTGTAGTTAAACAGCTTTTGGAAGACGCTAAAACAACCTATAAAGAAACTACAAAAAACAGTTTTAACTGGACTTGGCCGGATGCTCAAAAGGAATTATTGCTTGCTTTTAAAAAAGACGACTTCATCGATACAGAGAATGCTATTGTATTTGTAAAAGACAAAACAGGAATGCACGTGAATGGGAAGCATATATCTAAAAGTCAAGTCTCAAAGTACCATGGTATTTTAGCAAAACATGGTATTTCTAGTACACATTATTTTACTTTTTACAAAACGGACCAGCATATTGTTTTAGTTAATGACAATGCTAATTTAAATGGATTTATAGATGCTCTCGTTTCTAAAAAAATCATAGCATCTACAAGTGAAAAAGTAAAATTAGAATGGAATGGGGATACTGCTTACCTAAACGGAAATGAAATATCTACAGACACTTTAAGTACACTAAATACCGTGTTACTGCAAAATAAAATTATTCCTGCTCCGGGAAAGATTTTTGAAATTATGAAACCTGGAAATTATAAGTTGGGTTATTCTTTAGGTAAAAATAGCCATTTAGGAACTTGGCAAATGCGTAATTAAAATCGCCTATTTAATTTTAAAGATGCGAAATCAAGTTCAGTATGACAAAAAAAAATCCCAAACATAAAGGTTTGGGATTTTTGATTTTGAGATTCCTGCCTACGCAGGAATATTACTCTTCTTCTTCGTTATAATCTGGATACAGAAAATGATTGTATGGAAAACGAGTTACGTGAATTTCACGAACTTCGTCATAGATTCGTTTTTTAAAATCTTCTAAATTTTGCTTGTTTAAGGCAGAAATAAACAAGGCATTATCCTTACCAACTCTGTGCATCCAGGTTTTTTTCCATTCGTCTAAAGAATAATGCTCTTCCGTACGTTCTGCAATTAAATCGGTTTCATCATAAGGCTCTGCTTCATAAGCATCAATCTTATTGAAAACCATAATCATTGGTTTATCTGTGCTATCGATTTCCCCTAAAATTTTATTTACAGATTCTATATGTTCTTCAAAATTAGGATGCGAAATATCTACAACATGCAGCAGCAAATCGGCTTCTCTTACTTCGTCTAAAGTACTTTTAAAACTTTCTACTAATTGGGTTGGTAGCTTGCGTATAAAACCTACGGTATCACTTAATAAAAATGGTAAATTCTGGATGACTACTTTACGTACTGTGGTATCTAAAGTTGCAAATAATTTGTTTTCGGCAAACACTTTACTTTTACTAACCACGTTCATTAAGGTCGATTTACCCACGTTGGTGTAGCCTACAAGCGCAACTCTTACCATTTGACCACGATTACCTCGTTGTACAGACATTTGCTTATCTATGGTCTTTATTTTGGCTTTAAGCAAGGTTATTCTTTCTCTTACAATACGTCTATCGGTTTCAATTTCGGTTTCTCCAGGTCCGCGCATTCCAATTCCACCCTTTTGTCTTTCTAGGTGCGTCCACATTCCTTTTAGTCGTGGAAGTAAATATTCGCATTGTGCCAATTCTACTTGCGTTCTTGCATAACTGGTTTGTGCTCTTTGTGCAAAAATATCAAGAATAAGATTGGTTCTATCTAGCACTTTACATCCTAATATTTTACTAATATTACGTTCTTGCGCCGAAGATAATTCATCATCAAAAATGGCTGTCCCTACTTCGTTTTCTTCAATAAATCGACGTACATCTTCAATCTTTCCGGTACCAATAAAGGTTTTAGGATTTGGCGAATCTAGTTTTTGGGTAAAGCGTTTTAAAACTTCTCCTCCTGCGGTATAGGTTAAAAACTCCAACTCATCTAAATACTCTTTAGACTTGTCTTCGTTTTGACTTTTAGTTACTACTCCAATTAAAACTGCTTTTTCAAGTTCTATATCTTTCTTTTCTATCATAAATTCAATTAAAATACAAAGTTATACCATTTCTATTTGTAAAACACTATAAAATAAAATGATGATTTTTTTCTTTATACAAAATAGAGAAATAAAGCGTAGCCTGCCCTATAGTTTCCTTTTATGTTGCAGTAAAGAGGAAAAAAGACTGTTTTATTATGGTTATTGGAAAGGAGATATAGTATTCGTAATAGTAAGCCGTTTAATTTTTATATTTTTGAGGAAAGGCAAAAGATCGGTTTACTGCTCCTAGGAAGCATCCAAACTTCGCTATTTCACAAACACCTATTTTAAAACAAACTATTTAATGATTGATTATTCCGAAATTCCTGTGCACCCAAGTTTACACACTGTCGCTTTTTATAATGTCGAAAATTTGTTTGATATTTTTGATGATAAAACAAAGTACGATAATGACTTTTTACCAAGAGCAGATAAGCGTTGGACAGCAAAACGGTATAAGAATAAACTTAGAAAATTAGGCTATGTCATTTCGAATATAGGAAGAAAGGAAAATGGAAAACATCCAGCACTTGTTGGTTTAGCTGAAGTTGAAAACGCTAAAGTTTTAAAAGATTTAATTGCTTCAAAACATCTAGAAAATAGCGATTACAACTATGTGCATTATGATTCTAAAGATGAACGCGGTATTGATGTCGCTTTACTATATGATACAACGATTTTTACGGTAGAGGCTTCCGAAAATTTTTCATTAGAACTATATAATGATGCAGGTTTACCCGATTACACAAGAGATGTTTTACTCGTTTCGGGTGTATTAGATGGTTTTAAAACGCATGTTATTGTAAACCATTGGTCTTCTAGACGCGAAGGTGAAAGAGAAACAGAACACAAAAGAATGGCGGGATCGAATAAAGTTGGTGAAATTATTTCTAATTTAAAACTAAATGATCCGGATGCTAAAATCATAGTTATTGGCGATTTCAATGATGATCCTTCCAGTACTAGTATTAAACGTTTGGTTAGTGGTTTTGATTTATTTAATCCTATGGAAACGTTGCGTTCTTTTACTAGAGGAACTTCAAAACACCGAAGACAATGGTTTTTGTTTGACCAAATATTTATTTCAAGAAACTTTTCGGAGGCAAAAGAAAACGGTTTAGCTTTTGACAAAGCAAACATCTTTGATGAAGATTTCTTAAAACTCTCCAGCGGAAAATATAAAGGTTCACCCTTTAGAACCTACGTTGGTAAAAAATATCAAGGTGGTTATAGTGACCACTTTCCGGTGTATGTTGTTTTAAAAAAGGAAGAAAAAATAAGGTAAAAGAGATTAGAGAAAATGACTGAAGACTGAAGACTGAAGACTGAAACTTATGTCATTTCGAGCTTGTCGAGAAATCTTTCCATATTTTATTTCACAAATTTTCTAAACCGCTTGATAAATAACTACCGCTAAACCTACGCAGGCAAAGGGAATTAACCAAAGCATAAAAATACTATACCCAGCAGATTTCTTATTTAGCATTTTAGCGTTTAGCACTTTTCGTTTTCTACCCGCATATTGCATCCAGTTTTTGAAAAAAACAAATATACATGCTAAAACAAAGAGTATGATTGCTTTGTCTTGCGACATGGTTGTCATATTCATTTGTTTAAAAAAACCTGCAAAGAACACACCAAAAAGCAATAATAAAGCACATTGCAACACCGAAATGTACGTAGTAGCAAATT
>JAGPUY010000106.1 GCA_018067265.1 Oceanihabitans sp.
ATCCAAAACCAGGATCTACAATAATATCTTTAATGCCAAGTTTTTTAGCTTCGTTAATTCTTTCCGAAAAATAAAAAAGAAGCTCTTTCATGATATGCGTATAATTCGCGTGCGCTTTCATGGTTTGCGGCGTGCCTTTCATGTGCATCATAATATAAGGAACCTTCAAATTTGCCACCGTTTGCAACATGTCTTTGTCTAGTTTTCCTGCCGAAATATCATTAATTAATGCAGCTCCAGCCTGAATGGCCTGTTTTGCAACTTCACTTCTAAAGGTATCTATCGAAATTATTATTTCAGGAAATTCCCCAATTAATAATTCTATAATAGGAAGCAAACGTTGCAATTCTTCCGCTTCACTAATATGCGTTGCATTTGGTCTAGAACTATATGCGCCAATATCGATAAAAGTAGCTCCGTTTTTAAGCATGGTTTCTACTTGTGATACAATATCACTTTCGTTTTTATATTTTCCGCCATCATAAAAAGAATCTGGAGTCAGATTCAATATCCCCATCACTTTAGGTGTTGTTAAATCGATGAGTTTGCCTTTGCAATTTATTGTCATATTCATTTCCTTCGAAAGCAGGAGTCTCTTTTTAGGTTATATATTATTTCGTTTCGTAAAAGTATTCGGGATAGATGTAAACTTTAAAACCCGAAACTTTTGAACTCTGAACTATTTATGCGAAATTTACGCAAAATTGATTTTGAACTCATCTTGATTTTTTGTTTTTAACCGAAAATGGGATAAAATTTATTTAGATGAGATACTTTTTGAAAGACATAGCATCGTCTACGTATAATAAAAGTAGCAAAATATAAATGAATTTTAATCATTTTTCAGGAAATAGAAAAAACAATATGAGTTCAACATATATGCAAGATACTTCAAAACAATATGACGCTGTAGTAAATACATGCAGAAGCTTATTTATTAATAAAATGTCGGATTACGGAAGTGCATGGCGAATACTAAGGTTACCATCACTTACCGATCAAATTTTTATAAAAGCGCAACGCATTAGAAGTTTACAGCAAAACGAGGTTAGAAAAGTAGATGAAGGTGAAGTTAGTGAGTTTATTGGTATCATTAACTATAGCATTATGGCGTTAATTCAGTTAGAAAAAGGGGTTGTAGAGCAACCGGACTTATCTACCGAAGAAGCGACCGTGCTTTATGATGAAAAAGTTGCTATTACCAAACAGCTTATGGAAGATAAAAACCATGATTATGGCGAAGCTTGGCGAGATATGCGCGTGAGTAGTCTAACCGATTTAATCTTACAGAAGTTACTTCGTGTAAAACAAATTGAAGACAACGCTGGAAAAACCATTGTTAGTGAAGGTATTGATGCTAATTATCAAGATATGATTAATTATGCCATTTTTGCTATGATTCATTTGAAGGAATAAAAAAAACTAATCCTGTGAAGATAGGAACCCTCTAAAATAAATAAGTTTCAATTAATAAGATTCCTGCCTACGCAGAAATGACAAATACTTTATGAAATACATCACACACCTTTGCAGAATCCTAGTTGGCGGATTATTTATCTTTTCAGGATTAATAAAACTAAACGACCCATTAGGTTTCTCGTATAAACTACAAGAATATTTTAGTGCAGACGTTTTAAACATTCCCGCTTTAGTGCCTTACGCATTAGGACTTTCTATCTTTGTTGTAGTTTTAGAAGTTGTTTTGGGAGTCTTTTTACTTATAGGATACAAACCTAAATTTACCGTTTGGAGTCTTTTTGCCATGATTGTATTTTTTACATTCTTAACTTTTTACGCTTGGTATTTTGACAAAGTAAAAGATTGTGGATGCTTTGGTGATTTCTTACCAATGAAACCTATAGAGAGTTTTATAAAAGACTTGATATTACTCGGGTTAATCATTGTATTGCTTATTGGTTTACGATATGTAAAACCGCTATTAGGTAAGTTTCCAACAACCATATTAGCGCTTTTAGGCTTTTTAGGAAGTCTTTGGTTTGGTTACCACGTGTTAATGCACTTGCCAACTTGGGATTTTAGAGCATATAATGTAGGAGCAAACATTCAAGAAGGAATGGAAACTCCTGATGATGCAGCTAAAGCAGTTGTAGAATATGCTTGGAAATTTAATGTAAATGGGGAAGAAAAAATTATAACCACCAACGGAAGCTACCCAACGGTAGATGGAGAATATGTTGGTGTAGAAACGAATATTATTGATGAAGGATATGATCCGCCAATTAAAGATTTTTCTATTGAAAGTGATGATGAAAACCTAACAGAACAGTTTTTAAATGAAGAAAACGTAATCATGATTGTTTCTTATAGTTTGGAAACGGCAGAAGCGGAAGGAATGCATGCCATAAAAGCAGCAACCGATAAAGCTATTAAAAACGGATATACGGTTATTGGTTTAACAGCATCAGGAGCAGATGTGAAACAAAAAACAAATGCAACGTATAATCTGAATTTTGATTGGTATTTATGCGATGAAAAAGCATTAAAAACAGTCGTTCGTGCGAATCCAGGAGTGGTGAAACTAAAGAAAGGAACCGTTACTCAAAAAGTACATTGGAATGATATGGACGATTTAGAGTTACCAGTTGTAGAGCGAAAACCAGAACCAAAAAAAGAATTAGAGGCGGATTCTATTTTGTATCTAATTGATGGAGAAATGGCAACCAAAGAAGTTGTAGATGCTATAGATCCAGAAACGATAGAAGAAGTTTTCGTTTTAAAAGATAGAACAGTATTAGATTCGATTAATGAAGCAAATCATACATCTTATGACGGACAGATTAAGGTAATACTGAAAAAAAAATAGGAGATTAATGACTGCCATAGATATCCTTTTATTAAACTTTTCGGAAACCAGAAGACGAAGCATAAAGTTATGGAATGGTATTCCAAACGAATATCTAAATTGGAAACCAGACGATAAAGCTTTTACCAGTATCGAAATGGTTAGACACGTTTTAGAAGGCGAACATTTATTTCATAAAATAATAGAGAATAGAGGAAACTTAGGCAATTATATCTCTCCTTGGAAAGATTTAGAATATACAGACTTGAAAAAGGAGCTTGCATTTTCAGAAACATACAGGTCGAATTTTTTAAACATGATTAAAGGATTAAAAGAATCCGATTTAGATAATATTCGAATAGAACGAAAAGAAGTAGGACAAAATAAAAGCCTTGGCGATTATTTAAACCGAATGGCATACCACGAATCTGTGCACGCTGGGCAAATGTTAAACTATTTAAGAACCATTGGAATAGATAGACCTCAAATTTGGGATTAATACTATCTTGTCACTTCGAGGGTTCCGATTTTTATTCGGGATTGCATCGAGAAGTAAATAAATACACCAACTAACAAACAAATTTATTGATAAGCTACTTACTAAATAAAATCGGTTACGCAGTACTCACCTTATTTGGTGTGGTAACCGTTATATTCTTTTTATTTAATGTCCTTCCAGGAGATCCAGCACAAATGATGCTCGGACAAAATGAAGACAGCGAGCAATTGGCGTTAGTAAAAGCGAAGTATGGTTTCGATAAACCAATTAGTACGCAATATTTGTATTATTTAAATGATTTGTCTCCAATTTCGTTGCACGCTAAAAACGAAAATAATTACACCTATTTGCGACAAAACAAATACACAGCTACGAAGTTGTTTTCTATTGGTAATACTACAACCGTTTTAAAATTTCCATATCTCAGAGAATCCTTTACCAAACAAGGTAAAAAAGTAAGTCAGGTGCTAGCCGAAACCTTGCCAAATACATTTGTATTAGCCGTTTCTGCAATCACAATAGCAATGCTACTTGGTGTGTTTTTAGGAATTGTCTCTGCATTAAAAAAAGACAGCTTTTTAGATAAAGCCATTCAGATCTTTAGTACCGTTGGTATGTCTGTGCCTTCGTTCTTTTCGGCCATATTATTCGCTTGGCTATTTGGTTATGTATTACACAAATACACCAATTTAGAAATGACAGGAAGTCTATATGAATTGGATGATTATGGCGAAAATTTCAATCTAAAATTGAAAAACCTAATCCTTCCAGCTATCGTTTTAGGTATTCGTCCGTTGGCGGTTATTATTCAATTGATGCGAAATTCGTTACTTGAAGTCTTTAATCAAGATTACATTCGTACGGCAAGAGCAAAAGGTTTGAGTGAGTTTCAAATCATTAAAAATCACGCTATCAAAAATGCATTAAATCCTGTGGTAACGGCAATTTCAGGATGGTTTGCATCGATGCTTGCAGGCGCTGTTTTTGTAGAATATATTTTCGGTTGGAATGGTTTAGGAAAAGAAATTGTAAATGCGTTAAACACTTTAGACTTACCAGTAATCATGGGATCGGTATTAATTATTGCAACACTTTTTGTAATTATTAATATTTTTGTCGACATAATCTACACCTGGTTAGATCCAAAAGTGAATTTAGAATAACATTCCTGTGAAAGCAGGAATCTCATTGAAATAAGGTAATAGCCAAACGTCTTAAAGTAAACTAGCTAAAAAACTCCTTCCCTTTTTTTTAAGGAAAGGTGGCTTCATTTCTAATTAAAGAAATGAAGTCGGAAGGGTTTAATCTATTTAAAAAGAAGAAATCATCCTTAATTTTACAAAGCAAAACATGAAAAAGCACCTATTCATATTCCTTGTCAGCATCTTATTCCTTAGCTGTAAAGCACAAGAAACACCAACACAATTTACCCAAGAAGCATTAAATTTTAATTTTATTTCTTCCGAAGGAGAGAATATTTATTTCAAAAACATTTTAGAAAAACATCAAGGAAAAACCATTTTAATAGACGTTTGGGCATCTTGGTGTGGCGACTGTTTAAAGGGAATGCCAAAAGTAAAAGCATTACAAGAATCGAATAGCGATGTGGTGTTTTTATTCCTGTCTGCGGACAGGTCCTTGAAAAGCTGGAAAAAAGGAATTGAGAAGTACCAAGTGAAAGGCGAGCACTATTTTATGGCAAAAGGAATGAAAAGTGATTTTAGTAAATCTATTGACTTAGATTGGATTCCTCGTTACTTAATTATCGATCCAGAAGGAAACATAAAACTATATAAAGCCATAAAAGCAGATGATTCTAAGCTGTTAAAAGCATTAAATTAGTTACTTTTGTTGTATAGGTGGTAATCCTACGTGGGTTGTAAAACTTTGTAGGAGCAAAAACAAAAGTATAATTAAAAAAGATGCCCGCTTTGGTGGGAAACGAATATGAGAAAAAACATAGTAGCAGGAAACTGGAAGATGAATAATGATCTTTCACAAACGGAAACCTTATTAACAAGCCTAAAAAACCAAAAGCAAACATCTAATGCAGAAGTAATGGTTGCTCCAACATTTACAAATCTTTGGCATGCATTTGAAGCCTTAAGAGAAAGTAATGTGGAAGTAGTAGCTCAAAACATGCATTTTGCTGAAAATGGTGCTTACACTGGAGAAATTAGTGCTTCCATGTTAAAAAGTGTTGGGGTACAAACGGTTATTTTAGGACACTCAGAACGTCGCGCATACTTTAATGAAACAGATGAATTACTTGCCAAAAAAGTAGATGCAGCATTAGCAAATAGCATGCGAGTTATCTTTTGTTTTGGAGAAGAATTAGCAGATAGAAAAGGAGACAATCACGAGAATGTAGTAGCATCTCAAATTAAAAATGCTTTGTTTCATTTAGATGCAGCAGCCTTTAAAAATATCGTATTGGCTTATGAGCCTGTTTGGGCAATTGGTACTGGTGAAACCGCTAGTCCAGAACAAGCACAAGATATGCATGCATTTATAAGAAAAACGTTAGCAGACAAATATGGTAATGATATAGCACAGTCTGTTTCTATTCTTTATGGAGGAAGTGTGAAGCCAGCAAATGCCAAAGAGATTTTTTCTAAACCAGATGTGGATGGCGGATTAATAGGAGGAGCAGCACTTAAAGCGGAAGATTTTTACGCTATAGTAAATGCGTTTTAAATGACAAAAGCATCCATTAAAAGACTTTTAAGAAATTTAGGGGTTATTCGATTATCGGACAACTTGAGATATCAAGTGCTGAAAATTCGCAATAAAACCGAAAATACTAAATTTGTAAAAGAAAATCCAGGAGTAAACTTACCACCAGATTATTTATTATACGAATCACATCTTTTAAATTATCGAGAGTATATTAAAAATGGAATTATTGATGCTAAAGATCTAAAAGACCTATTAGAAAAACATATTGATTTAGTAGGGAAAAAAGTTTTAGATTGGGGTTGTGGTCCTGCAAGAATTATTAGACATTTCCCAGATTTGTTACCGCAAACCTCTTTTTATGGAACCGATTATAATGCGGAAAGCATTGCATGGAATACCAAACATATTAAAAATGTACAATTTCATAGTAACGCTATAAATCCGCCAACAAGTTTTAAAGAAAATACTTTTGATGCCATTTATGGGCTATCCATTTTTACCCATTTATCTAAAGAAAATCATGCTCATTGGATAAATGAATTGCATCGAATAGCGAATACACATGCCATCTTAATTATTACAACACATGGTGAAGCATTTAAAGAAAAGTTGATTAAAAAAGAGCAACTTAAATTTGAAGCAAATGAACTTGTGATTCAGGGAAATACACTGGAAGGGCATAGAACTTATGCAGCGTATCATCCACCAAAATTAATGGAAAACATGTTTGAAGGTAAGTTTGAAATCTTAAATCATATCCAAGGTAAAAAAGAAGATTGGGGAACCTCTCAAGATTATTGGATTATTAAAAAGCTTTAAAGTCCAATTTTATATACGTATTAACGAAGGGTATTCCTTGATTTTTTTAAATCAGAGAATACCCTTTTTGATTAAGCGTCTGCTTAGAAAATTGGATGTTTTTATTGCTATTTCAGAAACATTAGTTACACCTTAAATTTCAGAAAAACTATTGGATATCCAGAAAACGGAAGAAAGATATCGCATGTATATTAGGAGTGAACTTGGTGCCAAAAACCGTCGTGGTAGTATTAAAATAGCTATAGAAAAGCAATTACTTTAGGATTTAACTTTATCTTTGTGCTTTGAAAATAGAACTATGTCAAACACAATATATTTAGGCTACTACTTTAAAGTAACGCCTTTACAACCAGGAACAGAAATCTTAATTGCAGAATTAGGCTATGCAGGATTTGAAAGTTTTGTGGAAACCGAAGAAGGCGTTACTGCATACATTCAAAAAGAAGAATGGAAAGATGGTATTTTAGAGGATATTCAGATATTAGATTCAGATGAATTTACAATCACACATACTTTTGAAGAAATAGAACCAACCAACTGGAATGAAGAATGGGAAAAGAATTTTAACCCAATTGTTGTAGATCAGTTATGTTCTGTTCGTGCACCTTTTCATGAAAAACCAGACACAGAATTCGATATTATAATAGAACCAAAAATGAGTTTTGGTACTGGTCATCATGAAACCACACACATGATGTTGCAACATATACTTCAAAACGATTTTAAAGGAAAGACGGTTTTAGATATAGGTTGTGGTACAGGTGTTTTGGCAATACTCGCAGAAAAAAAAGGAGCCATCCAATTAGATGCAATAGATATAGATAATTGGTGTTATTTAAATAGTGTAGAAAACGTAGAACGCAATGATTGTCACAAAATTTCCGTTTTTGAAGGAGATGCAAGTTTAATAGAAGGGAAGCGTTATGATGTGATTATAGCCAACATAAACAGAAATATCCTTTTAAATGATATGGAAGCATATTCTAAGTCCTTAAATAAAAATGGGATGCTTTTTTTAAGCGGATTTTACAATAATGATATTCCTACAATTGAAGCAGCATGTAATAAGCATATGTTAAAGTTGGCGGAAAAACTGGAAAAAAATAAGTGGGTTTCACTAAAATTCATAAATTAGTAAAGAATTAATTACGTTTTCCCTTTTGGGAAATGTCTGAAAGACAAAAGAGTAAATGAGTACAAAAGAAAAAATACAAGAAGAAGCTCAGGTAGATACTAAAGAACAGCATCTTAATGAAATAGTGGTATATAACGATGATGTAAATACATTCGATCACGTTATAGATACCCTTATTTATGCTTGTGATCACTCTCCAGAACAGGCAGAGCAATGTGCTATTCTTGTACATTATAAAGGACAATGCACCGTAAAAACAGGTGTTTATGATGAGTTAGAACCTCGTTGCACGATGCTGTTAGATGCAGGTCTAAGTGCAGAAATTGTTTAATTACTTCTAGAAATAAATTTCAAATTAGAACATTCAAATTATTACTCGTATTTTTGTAAAATGGAGGAAGAGCAGGTAATTCTTGTAAACGAAAACAACGAGCAAATTGGCTTAATGCCAAAACTAGAAGCGCATGAAAAAGCAGTGTTGCATCGTGCATTTTCGGTTTTTGTATTTAATGATGCAAACGAACTCATGTTGCAGCAACGCGCTTTAGGTAAATACCATTCGCCAGCGCTTTGGACCAACACATGTTGCAGTCATCAGCGCGATGGAGAAAGTAATATCGAAGCAGGAAAAAGAAGATTACAGGAAGAAATGGGTTTTGTAACAGAACTGGAGGAATCTATTTCTTTCATTTACAAAGCACCTTTTGATAATGGTTTAACAGAACACGAATACGATCATATATTGATTGGTAAATACAACCAAACGCCAAATATTAACCCAGATGAAGTTGCAGACTGGAAATGGATGCCTTTAGAAGTGGTTAAAGAAGATATGGCAAACCACCCAGAAATATATACTGCTTGGTTTAAAATTATTTTCGATAAATTCTACCAACACATAAACATTACACAAAAATGAAAGTAACGGTTAGTAGAAAGGCACATTTTAATGCAGCACACAGGCTGTATCGAAAAGATTGGAGTGATCAGAAAAATGCAGCAGTTTTCGATAAATGCAGCAATCCCAACTTTCATGGTCATAATTATGAGCTTATAGCAAGTGTAACTGGAGAAATTGACCCAGAAACAGGTTATGTAATCGATATTAAAGTTTTAAAAGATATTATTAAAACAGAAATAGAAGATGCTTTTGATCATAAAAATTTAAATGTAGAAGTGCCAGAATTTAAAGACTTAAATCCTACTGCTGAAAATATAGTAGTCGTTATTTACAATAAAATTAAAAAGCAATTAGCATCAAACTTAGCGCTAGAGGTTACACTGTATGAAACACCTAGGAATTTTGTAAGCTACTCCGGAATATAGATGTTGCATATGTTATTATATCCTATAAAGTTTGAACCCATTTTAAAAGAAAAAATTTGGGGCGGACAAAAACTTAAAGAACTTTTAAATAAAGAAAGCGATTTGCCTAATATTGGTGAAAGCTGGGAAATTAGTGGTGTAGAGAAAGATATTTCTATTGTAAGTAACGGGGCTTTAAAGGGAAAAACCTTAAATGAACTTTTAGATATTTACAAAGCAGATTTAATAGGAAAGAAAAATTACCGCGTTTTTGGTAATCGATTTCCGTTGTTAATTAAATTTATAGACGCCAAAAAAGATTTATCTATTCAGTTGCATCCAAACGATGCACTTGCAGCGAAGCGACATAATTCTTTTGGGAAAACAGAAATGTGGTATGTTTTACAAGCGGAAGCAGATGCAAATTTAATGGTAGGCTTTAATCAAGAGATGACTCCTGAAAAATATGTAAAGCATGTAGCTTCGAAAACACTTCCTGAAGTTTTAAATTTTGACAAAGTAAAAGAAGGCGATTCTTATTTTATAGAAGTAGGACGTGTACATGCTATTGGAGCAGGAGTACTAATTGCCGAAATACAACAAACCAGCGATATTACGTATCGCATATACGATTGGGATAGAGTAGATGATAAAGGGAATCTAAGAGAGCTGCATAATGATCTGGCAATAGATGCTATAGACTTTCAATTGCAAGATGATTTTAGAGTTCCTTATTCTAAAGTAGAAAATGAGGAAAACAAGATGTTGCATTGCCCGTATTTTACAACCAATTATTTAGAAATTACAAAGACAATTCAAAAAGAAAACAAAGTAGATTCCTTCATTATTTACATATGTGTATCGGGGGAAGCAGAAATAGAAACAGCGCAAACTACCCAAAAAATCACAAAAGGAGAAACCGTGTTACTTCCGGCTGCAATTAAAACGTATCAAATTAGTTCTAAAAAAGCTAGACTATTAGAAGTTTATGTTTAATTTTGCAGGAAATTAAAATTTTACATTATGGCAAATAAAAGAATCCTAAAAAAAGACATAAACTATGTGTTAGGAGATATTATTGAAGCAGTTTACGTTTGGGAATATGCAAATCCTGCAAAAGACGCAAAAGGAAGCGAAAAAATTATTGATGAAGCTATTGCAACATTTGACGAATTAATTTCAAAAGTTAATGATAGAAGTGTTGAAAACAAAAAGGCTCATTTTAAGGCTATTAACCAAGAGTTAGAAAGTAAAGGTCTTGCACTAATTGAAAAAATTAATAAATTAGGATAAATTTGTTGTAAAAATATTTGCAAATATGTTCTACAAGATTATATTTGCATTCGTTTTTCGCCGATGTAGCTCAGCTGGCTAGAGCAGCTGATTTGTAATCAGCAGGTCGTGGGTTCGAGTCCCTCCATCGGCTCTTTAAAAAACCTCTCAATTTTTTGAGAGGTTTTTTTATGCAATACATTTTGGGGCGAGAAGTTTATCCTGAGCGCAGTCGAAGGGAGTCCCTCCATCGGCTCTTTAAAAAAACCTCTCCTTTTTTGAGAGGTTTTTTTATGCGATATATTGTGGGACGAGAAGTTGATCTAGAAACAAGAAAAAGGCGTTGCTCCATTGCCCATTTAAAGACGCTCTGCTTTTAGGTATGCTTTTTTTAGGTATACTGTATACCTGAAGGAAATATTCCGCTTACATATAGCAATAAAAAAATCCCAAACATTTCTGTTTGGGATTTTAAATGTATACTAAAAGGATCTTTTTAGTTTTCTTTCTTTCGCTCCACTATAAAAGCTTCCAATTCTTTACCGTATTTAGATGCTTTCACTTTTGGCGTTAAAACATTATTTATAGTATCTAACCATTTTGTTTGTGCATCTGCAATTTCAGATAGTGCTAAATAAGGAGCAATTTCATTGTCTTTATTTGCTATTGCAAAGTTTACGGTATATAAGTACTTGCTTTTTACTAAACTGTTATATGCTTTTGTGTTGGCAATAATTTTAGCGGTGTCATTAGCGACTTTTGCATCAAACTCTTCTTTTATAAGATTCAGGTTTCTATCGTTAAAACGAGACATTACTAATAGATACTCTTCTAAAGCCTTTTGTTGTTTAGAACCTTTGATTTTAGCGTCCATGCCAAAATTTTTCACACTGGTGGTAATTTCTGTAATCCCTTTATCTGCAAAAAACGAAATAGTTTCATCATCGCTAGTGTTTTTGTTTAATTGTAAGAAGTACATTTCAGGAGTTTCTAAGGTACTATTAAAAACAATTGGTGCTTCGCCTTGAACAACTAAAGAGTCTACGGTTATAATAGTGGTGTCTTGTGCTTTTTTAAGATAAACGGTTCCTTTTTGTAATCCTTTGATGTTCACTTTTACCGTTAAATCTTGCTGTTTTCCGCAAGAAAAAAGAATTGCTAATGCTAGTACAAATATTGTTTTTTTCATTTAAGCTAAATTTATTTCAGAATGATTTCCGTGAAAACGAAAACCTTTTTCGTGTTATTTTTAAGATGCGCAAATATGCTATAAATAATTATTAAATGCTAGTTCGTTGCTGCTATTTGCATTAAAATAGTACAACCTATTGCTGCTATGGTACCAACGGCATAACCAAACACCGCAAGAAGCACACCTACAGTTGCTAAGGATGGATGAAAGGCGGAAGCTACAATTGGCGCAGAAGCTGCTCCACCAACGTTTGCTTGACTACCAACTGCCAAAAAGAAATATGGTGCTTTTATAAGTTTTGCGACTAGAATTAATAGTATGGCATGAATGGTCATCCAAACGACACCTATTGCTATTAAACCTACATTGTCGAAAATCATGGTTAAATCCATTTTCATACCAATAGAAGCTACTAATATGTAAATAAAAATACTTCCTATTTTACTAGCTCCGGCGCCTTCGTAGTTTTTAGCTTTGGTATACGATAAGATTATTGCAATTAGTGTTGAAATACTGATCATCCAGAAAAAAGAAGAACCTAGAAAGGTAAGCATGTTTCTAGTGGTTGCAGATGCTATTCCTGCAACGGCATCTTTGAAAAATGGCGCTAAAAACCCAGAACATAAATGTGCAAAACTAACCGCTCCAAAAGCGATTGCTAGTATAATCATATAATCGGTTAGGGTTGGCGTTCTTTTTACGCTTTCTGTAAAGGAAGAGACTTTTTCTTTAAGCGCTTCAATGGAAGCGGTATCTGCTTTAAGCCATTTATTAATTCGGTCACGCTTACCAATCCCAATAAGTATAATGGCCATCCAAATATTGGCAACTACTATATCTACAAAGACCATTCCTCCGTAAAGTTTTTGGTTGTAGCCATAAATTTCTAGCATAGCAGTTTGGTTTGCACCTCCACCAATCCAGCTTCCTGCAAGTGTTGATAATCCTCTCCAAACGGCATCTGGGCCAATACCACCAACCGTTTCTGGCGATACCATGGAGATTAATAATATGGCAATCGGACCTCCAATTATAATTCCTATAGTTCCTGTAAAGAACATGATTAGTGCTTTCCATCCTAAGTTGAAAACAGATTTTAAGTCGATACTTAGCGTCATAAGTACTAATGCCGCAGGAAGTAAATAGCGACTCGATACGTGATAGATACTAGATTTATGACTCTCTATTGCTCCAGCGGCATCTACGGTTTCCCATTCTGGTGAAATGATACCTAAAGAGGTTAAAACGGCAGGAAGCATGTATGCCATAAAAAGCCCTGGAACAATTTTATAAAATTTGGACCAAAATCCAGTTTTAATATTTTCGGTATAAAATACAAAGCCTAGTGCTAGCATTAAAAAGCCAAATACTATTGCATCATTTGTAATTAGAGGTGTGTTTTCCATATTAGTTCGTTTATACACGCAAAATACCAAATTAAATGGGAATTTTAGAAGTTTGGCACGAGATTTGAAATATACTTTTCAGTTACTACGAGAAGCTTTTTAGAGTGTGGTTACTTTTAATAAAAGTGTAGTAACTAATTTTTGGTTGGTTAGTTAGGAAAAGCATTCTTCGGAATGCTTTTCTTTTTTTATGCCATTTGGTTAAAGAATGGTTATTTAATAAAACCAACAATACTTTCTATCACTTCCGGATTTATTTTTCGGAAAGATTCATTATACGATTTAGAGTTTTCTAAAGTGCCTCCTTCAATAGTAAATAGGATATGATTCATATTTTCTATAATTTTAATTTGGGCCTTTGGATTGGCTTCTTTTAAAAGGTTGGCTTCAGCAGTAGAAACTTGTAAATCTTTTGTGCCATTAATAATAAGTATTGGCATGTTTAATTCTTTAATTTTTTCCGTAGGATTATATTGTATCCAGTTACTCATAAAAGGTTGTAAGCTAATATCAAAAACAGAAGCTAAAGCAGGAGGATAGTTTGTTGTTGTTTTATTTTCTTTTAAAATGGCAAATACTTTTTTAGAATCTTCGGTATACGTCGCCATGTTTTTTTCGATTTGCTCTTGTATAACAGCATCTATAGATTGACCAGCTCCGGCTAAAGAAATAAAACCATCCGCTTTATCTTTTGCGGCAAGCATACCAACCAAACTTCCTTGGCTATGCCCAATAATGTATATTTTTGAAAAGCTATGTTTTTCTTTAAAGTAATCTATTACAGAAACAGCGTCCGTAATAAAATCATCAAACATAATGTTTTTGTCTACTTTTCCTTTTCGGATTTGTTTAACGATACGTTTATCATATCTAAAGGATGCAAGTCCTTGATTAGATAAACCTTCAGCTAGTTTTTTTAAGGAATTATTCATCAAAAAATTCTGATTCCCATCTCTATTCGTTGGTCCAGAACCTGCAATAATAATTGTTAATATAGATGTACTAGTATCTAAAGGAGTTAAAAGTGTACCATCAATGAATTCATTAATAACAATTTCTTCAGCAGTAAAAAGTTTGTCTTGTCCAAAAAGGCTGCAAGTAATTAACACAGTAAGAATTAAAAGTTTCCATTTCATGGGTTGTGATTTTAATGTTTTTTAACAAAAAAGAAATACCAAATATTATCTATAACGTAAAATTAGATGAAATTAATCTACATAAAGCTAAAATAATCAGATTATTTTATAATGTTGAAATATGCATTTCGTCGATTATTTGATGGTTTTGACCACCAAATGTTAAAAAAAGATGCATTTCATCGAATTTAAATACTTTTAAACGTTAACTATTAAATATAATTTTATATTTGAAGTGTACTAATAACACACTTTTAGTATAATGGATTAATTAATTAATATTTGCATTATGTTGTTGATACTAGAGACCCTAAATCATACCATAATATAAAAATGCAAATTATAAGAACAGAGGTTGAGGGACCTCTGTTTTTTTTATGCAATAATTCTAAAAGTCAGATTAATTCTTTCTCCAATTTCTTTCTTTGTTTTTGGTATTTGATGTAGCCAATTTTCTTGCGTGGCACCTTTCATAAGCAGTAAACTACCATGTTCTAAATGTATTTTAAGCTTGTGTTCTTTCTTCGTTTTATGTTTTAAATGAAAAGACCGACTAGCTCCAAAGCTTACAGATGCTATTATTGGCTGTTTGCCTAATTCCTTCTCATTATCTGCATGCCAGCCATTACTATCTTGACCATTTCGATATAAGTTTGCTAAACAAGTAGTAAAGTTCGTATGACAAATAGTTTCTATATGTTGCTTAATCTGTAAAAGTTCTTTGGTAAAAGCGGTAGGTTGCATGGTAATGTTAGAATAGGAATAGGCTTTATTGTTGTTGGCATATAAAGCAGTAAGTCTAGGTTGTGCATGCGTTTTACCAAAAAGTGTGATTGTATCTTGTTGCCAAGCAATCGTTTTTAATAAGGTTTTAAAATAGGCATTTGCTTCTGTTGGATGAAAACATTGCGGATAGTAAGTTACTTCTCCGTCTTCTACTGGTACATTTATTGCTTCGTTAAATAACATATTTTATAGATCAGGAATACATTTATATTTTTCCTAAATTAGCATTTAAAGATTCTAAAATGAAAATTAAGATAGCTTTTTTACTTTATCTATTGCAAATGTCTGTGTTTGCACAATTGCCAGAAGGTTTTGTTTATGTAGATGAAGTAATTCCAGATATACAATTAGAGCTGCGTTATTGTTTGAACAATAATTTTGTTGGCCAACCAGTAGATGGTTATCATGCGGAGGTTTGTATACTCACCAAACCGGCTGCTCTTGCATTAAAGAAAGTACAAGAAGATTTGAAAAAAGATAGTTTATCGTTGAAAGTATTTGATTCGTATAGACCACAGCAAGCCGTGAATCATTTTTCTAAATGGGCAAGAAATGTGAATGATACTTTAATGAAACAACAGTATTACCCAAATGTAGATAAACGCAATTTGTTTAGAGACGGTTATATCGCTTCAAAATCTAGACATAGTAGTGGTAGCACTATAGATCTTACGATTGTCGATTTAAAAACCGGAAAAGAGCTAGATATGGGAACGCCTTATGACTATTTTGGAGAAGCTTCTTGGTATCTACATGAAGATTTAACCAAAGCACAAAAAGCCAATAGAGCAGTATTGCATAATATAATGAGTAAGCACGGTTTTAGACATTACCCAAAAGAATGGTGGCATTTTACGTTACGAGGCGAGCCGTTTAAAAATCAGTATTTTGATTTTCCGGTGGAGTAATATTAAATAAGTTTAAAGCGGATTAACGTTTGAATAATAAATTAAAAATTGGACTCAGTATATTCTTTTTTATAACAGTAATTGTTTTCAGATTTTCCATGGTTATGGATTATTTCGCAACTCTAATTCTTTTAATTATTCTAATTTTTGATTTAATAAAATATAGTAGAATTAACAACACGAAGTCTGTTTTGATACATTACTTCTCTTGGATAATAATTACAGGTTCGATTCTCTTTATTCGAAATGTTGGACTCAATTTTTGGTCTCCTTTCGTATTGATTTTTGGTTTAAAAATTATTGTGATTCTTATATCCATATTAAGATATAGGAATTTATATGTAACCAAAACCTTTTTTGGTTATTTATGGCTAGTAAGTTTATTCTTTTACTTAATCGAGCTTTTATTAAATTCAACACATGGACTTGGAAGGTTATGCGTAAATCTAGCAATAATATCTTCTATTGAAACTGTTGTAATAATTTTAATTAATAAGAAACAGGCTATTTATGTATCGAGTATAATAATGCTGGGTTGGAATAAAATAAAAAAGTACGCAAACTATAAAACCTAAATTACAAACGGATTTATTTATAGA